>NZ_JBZQJF010000187.1:0-8234 GCF_059905295.1 Mangrovibacterium sp. | reverse complement strand
TTTCCTGGACGATGAGGGACATCGAAAAAGTAACTTCATCTTGATTGCATTCGCACTCGCTTACGATGCATTTTTGGTTGTTTCCTGTTATGTGATTTGTCTGGTACACCCAACGAGTGTTTGGTACACACCGGTGATTTGTCATGCAGCAACGATTGGTACACTTATCTGGAAGTTCCCGCTATGGACTACCTCGACACTTGTTTTAGTCTTGCTGGGCATCGGAATTGGTTTTACCATCTTGGCCGCAATAGGTGGATCGATGAAAGGACGTCGCCGGTCTGCCTCGTCTTAGTTCTTTTAATTCACCTGATAGCTTTGGTTATACTCCGGTATTTTCAGAAATTTCAAGGCCGATTGAACAAGGCTTGTTTCTGTATGTTTGAAATACGGTAAATAATCCGCTAAAATTAACTTTCCGAATATACCTGACTGTTTTAACTTTAGGCAAGTTTAAATTACAGGAGGTAATCATGGTAAAACCAATCCGAAAAGTTTCCATCGTTGGTTTAGGAGCTTTGGGAATTTTGTATGGTGAACATTTTCTGCGTCGCATGCCCCGGGAAGATCTTCGGATCATTGCTGATCCTGCTCGAATTGAAAAGTATCAGAAAGAAGGAATCTTTTGTAACGGACAAATTTGTTCGTTTCAATATGTAACACCCGATAAGGTGGTTGAACCGGCCGACCTGATCATTGTGGCCGTTAAATATACCGCTTTGAAAGAGGCGATCCGCATGATTAAAGGGCATATTGGCCCCGATACGATTATTCTTTCTGTTTTAAACGGCGTGGTTAGCGAAGCCGAAATTGGTGAAGTGTACGGAGACGAACATTTGTTGTACACCGTTGCCCAGGGAATGACTGCAGCCAAAGTGGGCAATCAAATGACTTACGTTACAAAAGGGATACTCAGCTTTGGCGAGCTCGATGCAGAAGCAAACACGGACAAAGTTGAACGGGTGAAAACTTTTTTCGAGGCGATGGAACTACCGCACGAAATTAATAACCGGATGCGCAAAAAGCTTTGGAGTAAGTGGATGCTGAATGTTGGCATCAATCAGGCAGTAGGCTATTTTAATGAAACAAACAGCCTCGTTCAAAAACCGGGAGAAGCTCGTGGTTTGATGATTACTGCTATGGAAGAAGCCATTGCTGTTGCTCACCAGGAAGGAGTGGTGCTTACCAAGGATGATATTACGTATTGGTTGAAGATTATTGATCGTCTTGATCCAAATGAGCGTCCTTCGATGGCGCAGGATGTTGTTGCCGGTCGCCCTACAGAAGTTGCTTTGTTTGCAGGTACCGTCGTTGCCTTGGCAAAGAAACATGCAATTGCTGTTCCCGTCAATGAAATGTTCCTCGAACATTATTCCTGAATTGTTTTAGTCGACTCAAGAAATAGTGCAATAAAAAGCAAATCGGATTTTAAAGGTGAAATTCCTAAAAAAATGGTATTCTCTTTGTTAAGAGTTGATTTTGTGCTGTTGTTGATTGTTAAGTGGTATGTAATGAGGCTTTTATGTTTTGGGGTCGTTGCATGTTTCTCTTACCATTATGTAGATTATACAATTTCTTTAATATTTCTTTAAAGTTCGCTTAACACGACGATGTGTTTTTCAGCATATCTTTGTCGTAGATTTTATTTCATAAGTTTAGGTTTGATTAGTTTTATTGGTTTAGTTAGGTTTGAAAAGGGTAGATAGAGATCTACTCTTTTTTTTTGCTCTAAACTGAAAAAGTTCCAAGTTTTGAGTTTCAAGTTCCACTACTCACGACTCAAGTCTCATAACCATTGACTCATAAGATAACCTTATTTCATTATTTAAGCTTAGTAGAATACAGTACCACTCTGACCCCCCGAACCTTATTCCCTTATTTTATTCCGCTTTTGTTGGGGTAAAGACAGTTTCGAGGAGTTTTGAGTTTCAAGTTTAACGTTTTGAGTCTCACGACTCATAAGATGTAAAGTGAAAGAAACAAATAGTTTGCTGTCTCTCGTCTCTGCTTTATGAAGACGAGGGGCAGCTTTTTATAGACTCTATAATTTCTGTTTTTTGCCGGTTAATCAACAAAGGTATCGCTTCCGGAGCTTCATGTTTTTAACTTGTGTCAGGATTCGAAGTATCTACAATGTTGTAAGTTTTATCTGGCTGACTTTTTTCTGAAAGTCCCTTCTGAATTCCAAGTTTTGAGTTTCGGGTTACGGGTTCCGAGACAACCCGCCAACTTAAGATAACAATGACAACCTGATGTAAGGAAAACTTTCCACTTTCATTTCTGTTGGTGATTTGCCGGAATCATGAGTGTTTTCTGTGAAAGTCTTCATTCGATTGTCTTCAATTGTTTTCAACTGCCTTCTCTTGTTTTGCTCCACTTTCATCCCTGTTGAAGGTACCCTCCGAATCATGAATGTTTTATTACAAGATCTGATTTGACTAAACTAATTTGCGTCTTTCAGCATGCTGTTTGTGTTCTGAAAATTTCGCAATTGTTTTGCCCAACAGGGGTATTGATGGGCAAACAAATCGATTTGAAATATCGTATGTTTTAATGGATTAACTCATCAAGAGTCGGAATGCCCATAACGTTCTTCTTTAATAATTTACGCGAATGTTTCCGTTGTGACAGGGAGGGAAACATTACAACATCGAGTCTTCATGTTAAAAGCTTCCAGCATGTTTATGAAAACCAAAAATCAGCAAAATCCGATTCCAGGTAAGGGATATGCGATCCACTATTTACATACTCATCGCTGTTACTCTCCCAATAAATTCGAGAAAGGTATTCACTGCAGCAGCGAGAGCTTCGACTATATTGTTGAATGGCAAGTTCAACAGGAGATCCAACAATACTTGTTAACGAATAATCTTTACGGTTTGAATTCCTGGGATGAGGAGGGAGATATTGCAGGTGTAGATTAGTCCTTTCAAATTAAGATGCTGTACTTATCCTTTAGAAATGCCTTTTTAAGCCTGATAGAAACACGTTACCGTCTTAATTAAAACAAATTACTGCTATGAAAACAATTTTAGTACTTACAGATTTTTCGGAACATGCCTTATTTGCATTGAAAGTAGCTGCAAGTATCGCAAAAAGAATCAATGGGAGAATTAACCTTGTTCACGTTTATCAGCATCCTGCTTTAGGGGAAGAATTTAGTTATTACTATACCAAGGAATATTATGAGGAAGTTAATACTGATGCCCAAAAACAGCTCGATCAACTTTTGAATAAGAGCTTTTTGAAAGGTGTTGATATTCAGCGACACGTTGTCTCCAGTTCAACATTCACGGATGTATTAAGCAAGGAGCCCTTTATAAATCCCAATTTGATTGTGATGGGTGCCCATGGGCGTAGTGGCTATGATCGATCATTTATCGGATCAAACACCGAAAAAGTGGTCCGGCTTTCAAATGCACCGGTATTAACTCTTAAACATGAAATTGAAGATTTTACAATCAATAAAATGGTTTTTGCATCGAATTTCCGGGATGAATCTTATCATTCATTTCAAAAGATTAAATTCTTTGCTGACCTGTATAACGCTCATATTGCTTTATTGAAAGTAATTACTCCCAAAGATTTTGAGACGACGCCAAAAAGCCAAAAATTACTGATTGACTTTGCCCGGGAATTTGAATTGACCAATTACAGTATAAATGTTTACAACGATCACGACATTGAAAGCGGTATCATAAACTTCAGCAAGGAGACTGATGCCGATCTAATTGCCATTGAAACGCATGGAAGAACTGGCTTTGCTCATTTGATTAATGGAAGTTTGGCTGAGGATATTGTAAAACATGAAGCAAAACCTATTCTAAGCGTTAAGATGAAGAAAACCTCAGTACGGACAGCCAGGAAGGCCACTCGTGAATTAAGCGCTGAGATCTGGGGAGCCGAATAATGCTTCTTTGAGATGAGAACCGGAAGAGGCTAGACTAATGACAAAATAAGCATAGCCATGGCACAAACAGAACATAAATCAGTTGAGGCCGCTCCACGCTGTAAGGTTCATCTGTATAAGCGTCCATATGCATTGGAGGCGTGTTATCATCCCCGAAAATGTAAGAAAGGTATCTGCTGTTCCGGAGACCGATTCGATTATGTTAGTTTTGGGAGTGTAAAACACAGAAGAGGAGAACATACTTTAAATCAATATCCGTAATTAAAGTTGAGGGACGGAAGACGCTGCCAGGATTATTGCTTGCAGCGTTTTTTGTGCCTTTTCGGTTTCCGATAAACGATCACTGGTTTTGCTCTTCGGTTGCTGAGGATGTATTCCCCCAAGCAGTAATCAGGAAACCTTCTCGGTCAAGACTTCCCGGTGACGGAAACAACCTTCAACATGATCGTTTACCATCCCTGTGGCCTGCATGTGAGCATAAACGATGGTGGAACCAACAAATTTAAATCCTCGCTTTTTCAGGTCTTTGCTGATTTGGTCAGAAAGAGCAGTCGTTGCGGGTACTTCTTTCAGACTTTTAAACCGGTTAATGATCGGTTGATGATTGACGAAGCTCCAAATGTAGTTCGAGAATGATCCAAATTCCTTTTGAACTTCGAGGAAACGTTGGGCATTGGTAATGCTGGCTGCAATTTTCAGCTTGTTTCGCACCAATCCTTCATTTTGTAACAGTTCGGTCACCTTCTGGTCGTCGTACGCAGCTACCTTTCCCGGGTCGAAATCGTCGTAAGCCTTTCGGTAGTTTTCGCGTTTCTTTAAAACAGTGTGCCAGCTTAAACCGGCCTGAACACCTTCGAGAATTAAAAATTCGAACAAAACACGATCGTTATAAACCGGAACGCCCCATTCCTGATCATGATAGTTTCGGTATAAATCATCCTTCAGACACCATTCACAACGATTTTCCATGGTAAAGCATTTGTTAAAAAAAGTGTAATCGAGATAAAAATACTGAAAACAACTGATACCGGGTTAAAATATTATTTTTGCTCTTTGTAAATTGTCCGCCCTATGAAATTTAAGATTCTAATTCTTTTAGTCTTCATCAGCAGCCTGGCATCGGCGCAGCTGAATATTAACCACTATATCAGGGTGGGACAAACCCGCATTTCGACAGCAAACTATGTTGGGGCGATTGAAAACTTCAATATTGTCATCAAGTTTAAGCCACAGTTGCCCGAACCTTATTTCTTTCGGGGACTGGCCAAACATCAGTTGGAAGACTTCCGCGGAGCCATCGAAGATTATAATATGGCCATCAAGATAAAGCCTTATTACCCCGATGCTTTCATTAATCGAGGTCTGGCGTATTTGTCGTTGCACGAGTATGCCAATGCCATTGCCGATTATAACCGGGCATTGGAACTATCGCCTCGCAACGCCGGTATTTACAATAACCGGGGGATAGCCAAGCTATCAATGAAAGATGTTGACGGCGCTATTGCCGACTACGATAAGGCGTTGGAGATTAACCCGAATTTTGTGAATGCCCTAATTAACCGAAGTAATGCCAATATTGTAAAAGGTGATGTGAAGGAAGGTATCCGCGATTTGAACCGGGTGATTATTATTCGCCCGCACTTTGCCAGTGCTTATTTGTTACGTGGTTTGGCGCGGTTCGATCTGAATGACTTTGCTGCAGCTTTGCGCGATTTTGATGAAACCATTAAGCTGGATCCGCAAAATGCTTACGCCTATAACAACCGGGGGATTGTAAAACAGCGGTTGGAAGATTTTCAGGGAGCTATTATGGATTACGACCTGGCGCTTCAGTTAGATCCTACTATGCCAAATGCTTACTTTAATAGGGGTATTGCCAAAGAAGTACTGGGACAGTCGGGTTACGAAGAAGATTACCGTATAGCTGCGAAACTGGATCCGAAGCTGGATATTCACCGCCGACCAACGGAGGAAGAATATTACGCACAATTGCAGAAACAGCAGCAACAAAAACAACAGCAGCAACAAAAAGGAGGACAGGGACAAGGACAGTCTCAGTCTCAGGGACAAGCTTTGGCGCAAAATACCAATCAGTCCCAATCGCAAGCTAATCAGAAGGATAAACAGGATGAAAAGAGTAAAGCTGAACAAGAAGCTGAAGAAAGAGCACGTCGTCGTTTCCGATTGTCGCTGGCCGATACCCGGAATCTTCCGAACTACGACGAAGAAGTGGATGATGGAAAAGTACAAAACAAGAATGTGATTATTGAGTTGCAGAACATTTTTCGCATTGCTTCGTTCAGTGAAAACTCGGTGGATTACGAACGCCTGCAATATTACAGTATGGCCTTGGAAGAGTTGAACAAGTACAACAACTATACACCGCAGATGACCATCACGAACAAGGATGCAACAGACTTTGCGGATAGCTTCAATAACAATATTCTTTATTTCAACGATAAGCTTAAGGCAAATCAATCGTCGGAGAATTACCTGAGCCGAGGAATCTTTAAATTCCTGACCAAGAAATACAACGATGCGATGGAAGATTTTGACCAGAGCCTGAAATTAGACAGTAAGAATTTGATTGCTTATTTTAGCCGGGCGAACTGTCGGGAAAAGATGGTTGAATTGCTGGAGTCGGTTCCTGACCTTTCGCAGGACATGACCATTGCTATTGGTTCGGGTAATCAGGCCGGGCAGGGAGTGAGAAAAGAGTTTCTGAATGATTATAAAGATATTTTGGCCGATTATGATCGTTGTTCAAAGCTTGATCCTTCTTTCCCGTTCGTTTATTACAACAAGGCTTATATTCTTTGTAAGCTCGATAAATACGAAGAAGCAATCAAAAACCTCGATAAGGCCATTGAGTTGCAAAACGATTTTGCCGAAGCTTATTTTAACCGTGGTTTGACTAAAATTTACCTGGACGATATTGATGGAGGGGCTAAAGATTTAAGTAAAGCAGGTGAGCTTGGAATTGAGGAGGCTTATAACATTATTAAACGCTATTGTAACTAAATATTTAACGAACATTATGACTGATTTGAAGAAATTGAACAACCTTGAATTGCTGGAGAGACTTTCGAAGTACCGGAATATTTCATTCTTTGCGGTAATGGCGATCTTTGTATCGATGGCTTTGATTATTATCTATAAACTGAGCCCGCTGTTCCTGATTATTGTTGTTATTCCATTCATTTTTGTTGCCAGAATATTCTATAAATACTATAACGAGGTGCAACGGAGAAACCTGCAGTAAATGAGTTTACAACCTTTGGCAGAACGCTTGCGTCCAAAGAAACTGGACGACTATATCGGGCAGGAACATCTTGTTGGACCGGGAGCTGTTTTGCGCAAAATGATCGATTCGGGAAATATTTCGTCGCTCATTCTGTGGGGACCCCCAGGGGTTGGAAAAACAACCTTGGCCAAGATCATTGCAAACACACTCGATCGGCCTTTTCACATTTTGAGTGCGATAAGTTCGGGTGTAAAAGATGTGCGCGATGTGATTGAAAAGGCACAGAAACAGCAGTTTTTCAATCGTGCAAACCCGATCTTGTTTATCGACGAGATTCACCGCTTTAGTAAAGCACAGCAGGATTCCTTGTTGGGAGCTGTTGAACAAGGCGTGGTAACATTAATCGGAGCAACAACCGAGAACCCATCTTTCGAGGTGATTTCCCCGTTGCTTTCGCGTTGCCAGGTTTATATTCTGAAACATTTGGAAAAAGACGATCTGCTTCGACTGCTCGATAATGCTTTTCAAAAGGATGTTGAGCTGAAAAAGAAACAGATTGATCTGAAAGAATATGAAGCATTGCTTCGCTTTTCGGGTGGTGATGCCCGTAAGTTGTTGAATGTGCTCGAACTGGTGGTTAATGCTGAAGAAACCGATCAGATTGAAATCACGAACGACAAAGTAACCAAACGTCTTCAAAATAACCTGCGCACCTACGATAAGAAAGGGGAGATGCACTACGACATCATTTCTGCCTTCATTAAAAGTATCCGTGGCAGCGATCCCGATGCAGCTGTTTACTGGCTTGCCCGGATGATTGACGGAGGTGAAGATGTAAAATTTATTGCCCGTCGGTTATTAATCCTTGCTGCTGAAGATGTTGGACTGGCCAATCCGAATGCTTTGTTGCTGGCACAAACGACCTTCGATGCCGTACATCAAATTGGACATCCTGAGTCGCGGATTATTTTGTCGGAATGCGCCATTTACCTGGCTACTTCGCCTAAAAGTAATTCGGCCTACGAAGCGATCAACAAAGCGTTGCAAATCGTTCAGCGTACCGGCGATTTATCGGTCCCC
>NZ_JBZQJF010000186.1:0-16180 GCF_059905295.1 Mangrovibacterium sp. | reverse complement strand
GACCTCTTTTGTCGGTTGCCATTTTCTGGTGTTTCCGTTTTTTAAATTCGGTCAGCATTTGCGGATCGTCGCACTCAATCCAGCAAGCTTTGTGCATGGATAAGGTCTCAAACCGACACTTGGCATTGTACTCGTGCTCCAAACGATACTGAATGACTTCAAACTGCAGCTGACCTACCGTTCCGATAATTTTGCGGCCATTAAACTGGCTGGTAAACAGCTGTGCAACTCCTTCTTCCATCAACTGGTCAATTCCTTTGGCCAACTGCTTCGATTTCATTGGGTCGGCATTCTCGATGTAGCGGAACATCTCGGGACTAAAGCTCGGTAACCCTTTAAAATGTACTTCCTCACCTGAAGTAATGGTGTCGCCAATAATCAGGTTGCCGGTGTCGGGCACCCCGATGATATCGCCGGGGAAAGCCTCGTCAATCACTTCTTTTTGTGAAGCCATAAAGGCTGTTGGGCTTGAGATGCGCATATTTTTCCCGGTACGGATGTGTTTGTAAACGGCGTTGCGCTCGAAGCGGCCCGAACAAATTTTCACAAAAGCAATGCGGCTTCGGTGATTTGGGTCGATGTTGGCGTGAATTTTAAATACAAAGCCGGTGAAGCCTTCTTCCTCCGGTTGGATTTCGCGTTCTTCCGTGAAACTTGGTTTGGGTGTTGGAGCAATCTCTACGAATGCATCCAGCAATTCCTGAACACCAAAATTGTACAAGGCCGATCCGAAAAATACGGGAGCTAAATCGCCAGCCAGGTATGTATCACGATCAAATTCGGGGTAAACGCCTTCTACCAGCTCAACTTCCTCACGCAACATTTCGGCATCTTTACCAATATGTGTTTCCAGCTCCGGAGCATCCAGATCGGCAAACTTAATGGCCGGTTGAATTTCCTGCACATCGGCATCGAACAGGTTCAGGCTCTTCTTATATATATTATATACCCCCTTGAAGTCGGCTCCACTGTTAATTGGCCAACTCAATGGGCGGGTTTTAATTTTCAGTTGATCTTCAATCTCGTCGAGCAAGGTGAAGGTGTCGCGTGATGGGCGGTCGAGCTTGTTGATGAATACGATTACCGGCGTTTTGCGCATGCGGCACACGTTCATCAGCTTTTCGGTTTGCGGTTCCACCCCTTTGGCAGCATCAATTACGATGATTACACTGTCGACCGCCGTCAGGGTACGGAAGGTATCTTCCTGAAAGTCCTGGTGACCCGGTGTGTCGAGGATGTTTACTTTATAGTCACGGTATTCGAAACCCATTACCGATGTAGCAACCGAGATCCCACGCTGGCGCTCGATTTCCATAAAGTCGGAGGTTGCTCCTTTCTTAATTTTGTTACTTTTTACAGCACCGGCAACGCGTATGGCACCACCAAAAAGCAACAACTTCTCAGTTAAAGTGGTTTTCCCGGCATCGGGGTGGCTGACGATTCCAAATGTTCTGCGACGTTTAATTTCTTCTAAAAAGCCCATAAGAGGTAATAATTATAAATGCAAATCCTTATCAAAGGTCGAAATACGATGACCGGCAAAATCCAATCGTCTCGAATTTCGAGCTGCAAAAATAGAACTTTTTCAAGAAATTAGCGCAGGCCTGTCGTCGTATTTCAGGATAAGCAGATATGCAGCAAGTTGGACTTCCGTATACATTGATGCGGCATCTGGCTGTTTGTCTGAACTGGTGATCTGAGTACACCTGATTCAGCTGGCTAATTAATTGAGCGGGATACGCGTTTCCAGAACAGTTTGAGGAATTTGTCACCGTCGCGGCCAATAATTTGGTGATAGGTTTCCGGTACATCGCGGGGCGAAAATTTATACATTTCCTTATCCTCGAACAAAGCCGGTATTTCCGGATGAAACTGCACGCCGTAAACGTTCGGGTATTTTTTGTGGTGAATGGCTTCAATTACTTTGCCGTCCATGGATCTGGCTGTAATATCCCAACAGCTGTTCAGATCTTTAACAGCCTGGTGATGGGCACTTAGAACTTTGGGCGAAATATTGCTTTTTTTCCAATGCACTTCATCCTGGAAGAAGCTTCCGATTTCGAGGCGCAGCGGATGAAAGTTATAGGGCATCAGCTGCGGGTTATTGAAAATCTCCTGCCAATAATTGCGATGAATATTATCGCGGTCGAGCTGCACAATTTCCTGTGGTGTATGCGCATCATACAGTTCCGTCGGAATATCCTGGATCATTTTACCTCCGGTCGCTACGTTCATTTCCTGCATGCCTAAGCCAATACCCAGAACCATATACTTTGGATTTCGTTCGAGGAAGGGCGTATAATTCGGGTTTTTATTACTTCCGAGCAGGTGAAACAGAAAAGAAAGTTCCATCAGGCATCGTTGAGGATCGCTTACCTCCGATAAGGTTTTTTCTTCACCGTATGCTTCGGGTTGAATATCAGGGCCTCCAAATAAAATTATCCCTTTCGACTGGCTAAACATGATGTCGAAATTGTTGGTAAAATCGTTCGGCTCAAAAATATTATCAAGGGTTAATGTTCCTGTAAGTCTTTGTAAATGAAAATTTTCAAGGTTGTTGTCCCTGATGTATCTTATCGTTTCCGAGTAGTCGTAACGCTCGGCGTAAAAATAAATTCCAATAAATTCCGTTTCTCCTACATAAAGTATGCGGTTATCAATTAAGTAACGGATGCGCTCGATGTTTTCAACCGTTGGGTGAGTCAGCAGAATATATGATTTTTCAGGATCGTAATCGGTATTGAAAAAATTCTGAGCGAAAACAGGGGTTGAAACGAAAAGGCTAAAGATCAATAAGAATTGTGATAAGATTCTTTTGATTCCCATAGTGCACATGCTTTTTAAAATTTGATGTTGAAAATAATCTTTTTCGCGGAGATCTGAAAAATCTCCCAACGTATATTTTTATTCTTATTTTTAACAGAACAAAAACGAATCAAAATTCACATAAAATGTCATTTAAACTCTTTTTTCTAAGTACTTTCAAAGGGCTTAAAAATACGCCTAAGGTAGAAAACAAAAGGGATGCATTGTTTTCTGATTTTCAGGAATATAGTAATGTTAGAGACTCTGCTGATCTGAAACTATACCTCGAGTTGGAGCAATACGTTAATTCAGATAGCTTCAAAAAGGAAAGTACACAAACCAAATCGTTAAAGTATGCCGGTAGTCCGGAGGCGAAAGCAATTGCCGAGTTTGAAAAGTTGGATGCAGACCCGAAAATAAAAGACTTTTATGTGACGAAAGACTCTGCCGACTTTCAAAAATACCAACAACTGGAAGGAAGTGACTTGATTAAAGAGTTTATCGAATTGCGCGATTATGTCCAAACTAAAAAGTACGATGCCGACAAAAAAGCTTTCAAGCCGAAGGGCGATGAAACTTTTGAAAGTACTGCGGCCCATAAAAAGTTTGAACGTTATCAAAGCTTGTCGAAATCAGCTGATGTTTTATTCTGGACTGAATTCCCGAATCAGAAAGTATATAAAAACTATAAAGAGATAGTGAACTCACCGAAACGGGTTCGCTATGAAGAGTTGAAGAAAGAAATTGAATCAGAAGCGTTCGTTACCCGCAAAGAGTTTTTGGAAGATCCAAACCGTTGGGAGAAAACAGAAGCTTATCAAAAAGAGAAAACTTATAACGAGTTGAAAGAGCAGCCTCGGTTTAAGGTTTACGAAAAGTATCGGAAATCGGCTGCTGATTTTAGTTTCTTCGAAAATCACGAATTGTTGTTGGAAGACAATTTTGAAGATGGCAAGCTCGACGAGACCAAGTGGAAACCAATCAGCCAGGTGGCCGAGAATACCATTGGTAAAAACTTCTCGAAAGCAGGAGATTTACAGGCTTATACCAATGGTGAAAATATTTTGCAATCGGACAGCATGTTAAAATTGACGGTTAAGAAAGAGCAAACCGATTCATTGGTGTGGAACTTCCCGGTTGGATTTAGCCCGGTTATCTTCGATTATTCAGCCGGAATCATTAGCAGTAAGCAAAGTTATCAGCTGAAAAGCGGCGTATTGGAGGCTAAAATTAAATATCAGCCGAATAAACAATTGGTTGATCTATTTTGCCTGGCAGATGATCAGCATACCTTCCATCTGAATTTGTTGGAAGCCGGAACAGTTTGTCGTTTGGGACTGAACGGCGCCAGCAATCAAAAGTTTGAATCCTTAGGCGGTTTGTCTGCTGGTCAGTTTTATATTTTCAGCGTTGAATGGGGGAATGGTCAAATTTCGTGGAAAATCAATAACCAGGTGATTTACTCCGTTCAGCAATCGATGCCTGATGCTCCTTTGCGAATCAATATGAGTTCGATTGTTGTTGAGCCGCCACAGCAGCTACCTCACCAGTTCGAGCTTGATTGGATTCGCTTATACAAAAAGAAATAGGGGCGGGCACGTTTAATTGCCACTCTTGTTGAATAAGACATCAATCAAAACTAAAAGGGCTGTCCAAATTTACTTTTTGGACAGCCCTTTTTGCTTAAATGACCTGAACAAGTCTTGTTGTTGCCTTTAGTCTTCTACTTTTGTTTTTAACGACAGGAATCCTTCGCCCAAAATTTCTTTCGTATCCATCACTGTAATAAATGCATCCGGGTCTATTGAGCCGATGAATTTCTCGAGGATTGCCACTTCACGACGATTTACTACGGTATAGATAATTTGTTTTTCTTCGTTGGTGAACATACCCTTCCCATTGAAGTAAGTACCACCCCGTTCGAGGTCAACCAATATCTTTTGTTTTATTTCTTCGTGTTTGGATGAAATAATGATGAGGGCCTTGTGGTAGCTTACCCCTTCGAGTGTGATGTCGATTGCTTTACCAGAAATGTAGATGACCAGCCAGGAGTAAAGTGGAATTTGCCAGTCCTGAAAGGCTGCTAAACCAAGAAGGACAATGGCTGAGTCAACATAAATCATCAGTTGCCCAAGTGGCATGCCCGAATACCGGGCAATAATCATAGCGATGATGTCAGAGCCGCCTGAAGTTGCTCGGGATTTAAAGATTAGGCCTGTGCCAACACCGATAAGTACCCCTCCGAATATGCAGGAAAGCAGTACATCGTGTACCAATGGTGCTTCACCATCAACCCGTAAATAAGTGATCCAGTCGATAAAAACCGAGCTTAGAACAAATCCGACGACCGTTTTCATTCCGAATTTCGGTCCCAGAATTTTAATTCCGGCAAGGGTTAACGGAATATTGACCAGCAAACTAAACAGACCGATTGGAAAACCATCAGGCCAAATTTCAAACATACCCTTTGTGAGGTAGTGAACAACGATAGCTACACCAAACAATCCGCCCGGAACAATCTTGTGCGGAGAAATAAAATAGACAAATCCAACGGCTAAAATGAATGAGCCAATGGTAATGTAACTGTAGTCTCTGAACCAGCTAATGCTGAAAATTTTCTCTTTTTGAAGAAAGGGCATAGGTTGTAAGTTTTAAGCTAAATTAAACGATCTGTTCTCCGGAAGTTTTGATTTTTATCATTTATCCGGTTTTTGTGTACAAAAAAAGGCCTCCGAATTGGAGACCTTTTAATATTGTCAAAGTTAGAATTAACCTCTTTTTTCTTTGATTCTGGCTTTCTTACCAGTAAGGCCACGCAAGTAGAAGATACGCTTACGACGTACACTACCTCTTTTGTTTACATCAATACCTTCGATGAATGGGGATGACAATGGTAAGATACGCTCAACACCAATGTTACCAGACATTTTACGAACGGTGAATGTTTTAGTAACACCAGTTCCTTTAATTTGGATCACTACACCACGGAAATCCTGAACACGTTCTTTGTTTCCTTCTTTAATTTTGTAGTGTACTGTGATTGTATCACCTGCGCCGAATGCTGGCAATTCTGTTGCTTGCTCAGCTGCAAATGCGCTTTCTGCTACTTTAATTAAGTCCATCATTATAAGTTTTAAGTGGCAATGTTACACCGTTTTCGGTCTAAGAGATTGCATAAATTTTGCGCAAAAATAGTAAAAAATAAATTGGTTCAAAGCCTGCTGCTATTTTTATCTGAAAAAAAATTAGCGGGATGAACTGTTTTATAGAACGATAGATCCTCGTTTAATGTTCAGATTTTTCGATTACTTTAAAGTGATCGCCTGTACTTTTAACGATTGCGTCGTACCACCATTGCGGATATCCGGGTTGATCCGGTGCTACGGCGACTCCCCACTCGTTACGTTCGAACTTACCGTCTTTTTCTTTCTTTACGTTACCGTCCATATATTTGACTAGTAAATATTCAAACAGTTTTTCCCAGTCAGCAGTCATGCCGTTGGCTTCGTTGACCGAATAGGTTGTCAGAAATTCCCTTGCCTTTTCAGCGCCGTCGGTATCGTACAGCATTTTTGCTGCAGCATCAATTGCGGGGGTGCGCTCAATAAATTTACCTTCGATGGCTGCCTGGGTATCCTGAATGTGTCCAATCATGGCATCGTAACGCAGATAAGCAAAGTTGCTAACTTTATTGAACGTCCAGAAGGCGGAAGTAGGGGAATAAGTCAGCATGTCGCCGTTTCCTACACGGAAGCATTCCGGAATTTGATTAATTCCACAGTACATTGGGGCATAGCAGGTGCTGTAAGTATCGTCTACGCCAAACCAAAGAATTCCGCCAATCGGGTTCGGTAACCAGTTACGCGACTGAGCAACAAAAGAGAAACCTGTTTGCTGTGTTGAGATCGCCCGTTCGTTACAATATTCAACGGAATCAACAGTCCAGGTTAAATGTCTCCAGCGATACGGTAATTTGTAGGGACCGGCACCAATATCTTTGGTCATGTCCAGATCTGTTCCTTCAAAGTGGTCACGCATCATTCCCATCACATCTTTAACTGTAAGCTTTTTGTCTGGTTTTACCCATAAAGGCATTCGGTTTGATGCGTAATTATTTTCACCTCCATGTTCTACTTTCCCTTCTGCATAATCAGTGTATTGATCCATGCCTGAAGCGACTTTCCGGAAGCCGGCCCAAACGCGAGCTTCACAGAAGCGTGCACCTTCAAAGTCAACCGGCGCATAAACATCCGAAAAACTAAAATCTTTATTCTTTCCGTCAAACCAACCTTTTTCATGCGCAAAAGCAATCACATCTTTAGCATACAGACAATTATCGGAATCGTTTAAGGGGAAAGTTGTAATGCGGGCCTGGTTGGCATGTCCCGAGATGTAACCATCAGGAATGCGCATGGCTACCCAAACGGCTCCCTTTTCGCCTTCACCTTTACCGATCATTTCCATGATCCATGCTTCGTTCGGATCCGAAATGGAAAAGGATTCACCTTCGCTGGCATAACCGTATTCTGCAACCAGATCAGTCATTACTTTTATGGCTTCCCGAGCTGTTTTTGCACGTTGCAGGGCTACGTAAATCAGGCTTCCGTAGTCCATAATAGCGCCTTCCTGGGTATATAAATCAGATCTTCCACCGAATGTTGTTTCCCCGATGGCCACCTGGTATTCATTCATATTCCCAATAACACTATAGGTGTGCGGAACCTCTGCAATCTGGCCCATATATTTTCCAGAGTCCCAGTCGTGAATGTCACGCATTGCACCTTCCGGATGATCTGCCGCAGGCTGGTAGTAAAGTTCGCCGTACAATACATGCGAATCGGCGGCATAGGTAATCATGGTCGATCCATCGACTGTCGCACCTTTGGTAATCAGGAAATTGGTGCAGGCGGATACTTGAACGTAAGCAAATGCCAACGCAAAAAATACAAGACTAATTCTTTTAATCATTCTAAAAACACTTTTTTCGGGTCGTCGACCGCTAGTTATTCTATTTGTTTTTGGTAAACGGCTATAACTAAGCCTGAAATGTTTGGTTCCGGTTGTTTTTTCAGTAGCTGACAAATATAAGGAAAGGAAGATGAAGTTAAAATGATATTAACCAGAGTTCGATTCTAAAATAGTTTCACAGAAATCGATAATTACCGAAGTTTTTGACCTTCTCATCGCGATGGGGGCATTGGGCTTCCTCTTTGTTCGCCTTGATGAATCGGTGTAAAATACTAATTTTCTACAGGGGTGAAGCAAGTTAAACAGGCTTTTGGTAAATCAGATCTGAGCTGTTTCCCAATTCTTCCGTTCCATTTCCCCAAATGTTACGTATGATTTCCTCTAATGCTCCGTATCTTTTGCCCAAAAGATACGGAGCATTTAAAATTTCTTCTATAGTCTTTTTTTAAAAGTTCAGTATCTTTTCAAAATTGTTCTATAGTCTTTGGGGGCGTGCATGTTCGCAGGCTAAACAAAGGTTAGTATGTCTTGTCAATTCCATTTAATACAGTTTGTTTCGAAGCTATTCTCAGTTCAAAGCCGGTGCGATATCGCTCTTTGTATTTTTATATGCTAATTTACACTGACGAGAATGATGGTATAATTAGCCTGTTTTGCCTACCTTAGTCTTTCAACATTAAAATTACCACCATGAAACTTCGAGCTTTTCATAAATTATCATACGGTCTTTATTTAGTTGCATCTGTTTATGAGGGTAAAAAGGCCGGGTACATTGCCAATACGGTGTTCCAGGTGACGTCGAAGCCGCCGTTAATTGCTATTTCGTGTCACAAGGATAACCGGAGTACCGAGGTTATTCGGAAGTCGGGGATTTTCTCCGTGTCGGTTTTGAAGAAGGAGCTGGATATCAAAATTATTGGCGATTTCGGTTTTATGTCGGGAGATGAGATTGATAAATTCAATCAGCGAGATTTGATTACTGCTGCCACCGGGGCTCCGATTGTTTTGGATGAGGCGGTTGCCTGGTTCGACTGCAAAGTACATCAGGAAATTGATTTGGGAAGTCACTGGTTGGTGATTGGCGAAGTGCAGGACAGTGATCTGTTGTCGGAAGACGATCCCCTGACTTACGCCTGGTACCGGGAGAAATACAAAATGTTCTCGCCGAAAAACTCCCCGACTTATTTGGAAAAAGATAAGTTGGATGAAGAACGAAAAGAAGATGAGGCGAATAAACCAGTGATAGAGGAAGAACCCAAACCAGAGGGGGCGGAGCCACATGTTTGCTTGATTTGTGGTTTCGTGTATGATCCGGAAGTTGGTGATCCGACCATGGGGATTCCTCCTGGAACACCATTCGAAGATTTACCGGAAGACTACAAATGTCCGATCTGTAATGCTTCGAAAGAGTACTTCCGAAAGCTTTAATAGAAAGCGTTTACTTGTTTAGCACCTTTCCCGCAACAGTAGGTCGTTTAGCCCCATCCCGATGGGGTGATAACCCCATGCCGAAGGGATGATAGCCCCATGTCGAAGGGATGATAACCCTATGTCGAAGGGGTGATAACCCCATGCAGAAGGGGTGATAACCCCAGCAGGAGGGGTTTGGTATTCCCGTTGACTTTTGGAAATAAAAGAGCCGTCCCAAAAACTTGTTTTGAGACGGCCTACTTTTGGTTTGTTTGATTCCTCCCCCAAGGAATCAATGCTCTGTTTCCCTTATAGAGCGTCTTCAGTAATCACACTATTTCTTTTTGATGCCTTTTAGGACTTTTGGATCATTCACTTTAATCAAGCTGATGGCATAACCACCTCCCGGAGCACAAAACAATTCAAACTTGCTTTTGTTCGTTACCACGTATTTGTCAATCTGGTAAGCTTTGGGGTTGTTCTTGTAATGCGCATCTTTCTGGTCGTGGTAAACCGTTGCGAGGTATTTTTCGCCGGCAGGTAAAAAGTTCAGGCTGATGTTTGAGGTACGCGGCTCTTCATCGTTTGTACGGCCAACGAACCAGTTCTCCGTTCCTTTTCCTTCTCGGGCGTAAGTGATGTAGTCGCCCGGCTCGGCTTCCAGCACTTTGGTGTCGTCCCAATCAACCGGAACGTCAACAATAAACTGGAACGCATCCAGGTATTTTTCGTAGGTCTCCGGCAAGTCAGCCGCCATTTGCAAGGGGCTGTACATGGTAACATAAAGAGCCAGTTGGCGTGGAATTGTTGTGTTTACCCATGAGTGATTGTCCGGATTGTACTTGCTTACATCCTGCTCGAAAATACCAGGTGTATAATCCATCGGGCCGCCAAGTAAGCGGGTAAAGGGAAGAATTGTTGTGTGGTCGGGCGTGTTTCCGCCAAAAGCTTCGTACTCAGTTCCTCGTGCCGACTCGTTGCCGATAAGGTTGGGGTAAGTACGGCAAATGCCTGTTGGGCGTACTGCCTCGTGTGCATCGACCATGATCTTATAGTCGGCTGCTTTTTTGACAGCATACAAGTAATGGTTATTGATGAATTGACTGTAATGGGTCTCGCCACGTGGAATGATATTGCCTACATAGCCGCTTTTAACGGCGTGATACCCATGGTCCACCATAAACTGATAGGCTTGATCCATGTGGCGCTCGTAGTTTCGGACAGAACCGGAAGTTTCGTGGTGCATGATCATTTGTACGCCTTTGGATGCAGCATATTTCTGAATTTCATCAACATCGAAATCGGGGTAGGGCGTTACAAAATCGAACACATAATCTTTGGAGTGGCCAAACCAGTCTTCCCAGCCAATATTCCAGCCTTCAACCAAAACACCGTCGAAACCATATTTGGCGGCAAAGTCGATGTATTCTTTCACATGTGCCGTATTGGCTGCATGGCGGCCGTTGGGTGTTAGTTTTGAATAGTCGGTTACGCCAAGCTGAACACTTGGTACATCGGCGTAGGCCCAGGTGCTTTTACCGGTAATCATTTCCCACCAAACACCAATGTATTTTACCGGTTTTATCCATGAGGTGTCTTTTATTTTACATGGTTCGTTCAGGTTTAGGGTGATATGTGACAGCAGGATGTCGCCGGCTTTGTCCGAAACAATCACTGTGCGCCAAGGACTGGTGCATGGTGCCTGCATGTAGCCTTTGTCGCCAACAGCATCCGGTGTTAGGTGAGAGGTGAAAATCATTTTCTCATCATCCAGATCCAGGTGCATACACGAATAATTGATTAAGGCTGCTTCGTGCAGGTTGATGTAAAGGCCATTGTCGGTTTTCATCATTAAGGCAGTTTGCACACAAGTTGGGCCTGCTGGTTTTTGCGATGCATTAGGGGTGATTGCTTCTTTCATCAAGCCTCGGATTTCCGATAATTTCGACTTGTGATAGCTGTATTCCTGGGTGTCGTAATCGCCTGGAATCCACCATGCAGTTAGGTCGCCGGGCATGGCAAACTGTGTTTCTTCTTCCTTAATAACAAAATAGATCAGGTTAGGCTGCTCCGGAAATTCGTAGCGGAATCCCAGACCGTCGTCAAACAAACGAAAACGGACAATCATCAAACGATTAGTCGCTGGTTGCTTTAGGGTAACTGCCATTTCATTATAATGATTGCGGATGCTCTTTTCTTCGCCCCATACCGGTTCCCATGTTTCGTCGAAGCTTGAGCGGTCAACCTTTTCCTGTACAAACCCATCCAGCAAATCGGCTTCCGTTTTCAAATCGAAGCCCAGGGTGCTTTCTTTAATAACCGGTTGATCCTTGTAGAAGAGGGCATATGTGGGATGCCCGTTTTTCACCTCGAATTCGAGTCTTTGTTCGCCGTTGGGGGATTTTAGTTCTTCTGCATGAGCAAAAAAGCTTAGCAGTACTAAAATAACGAGTACTAAATTTTTCATGTTGATTATTCTGTTTTGATTAATTTTTCCTGATAAGTGGTTTTCTCATTGCTTATTTGTAGCAGGTAAATCCCTGTTGGTAAGTTGCTGACATCCAGTTCTACATTCTCTTTTAATGGTTGACTTTGCTTTAACAGTTTACCTTGAAGGTTGAAAACCTGAAGATTTTTAATGTTTGAGTTGCAATTGATGAAGACGCGTGAACTACTCGGATTGGGAAAGACCGAAAGTTCGGAAACCTCTTGTTGCGGATCTTCAACATCTGTTGCCAGATCGTTAAAAGCCGGTAGTTTTTGGTCGGAATAGAGTCGGTATTCGCCGGGAGCCAGCGTGATCGATTGACTGGTTGTGCCGACCGTAAACTCCTGTCCTGTGAAAAATTCGTACCAGGTTCCGGTTTGAGAAAACGGAGCTTGAATAGTGGCCGAACTTACTCCAAAGTTACCGATCACTGTCACGTGATGACCATCTTTTACCAACTGCAACGACTTTAATGCTCCGCTCAAATTGCGGGTTTCCGTCCCTGAGGTGAAAACCGGATATTGCGCTCTTAGCCTTAACATGGCCGAATAGACATCAAAAAGCTTTAGCCGGTTCGCATCATCCAAATAATCCCATCGGACAGGTTTTTCACCGACACGTCCGTTTTCCTCTATCGAGTAATCATAGCCTAATTCTCCAAATTGCCAGATCATTTTGGGCCCCGCTAAACTAAAGAAGAAAGCTGCGGCCATCTCGTTTCTTGCCAAGGCTGTTGTTAGTTGCGTAATGTCGTAGTCGCCGGATGAATTTCCGTATTCCAGGTTTTTGTACATCAGGCGTTCCTCATCGTGACTTTCCATGTAAGCCACCAGACCGGGCTGAGAAAATCCACGATCCTGGTAGGAGGACCACGAAAAGTCCGAATTGTCATTCCAGCCCATGGTGGCTTCGTTGAAATTGTAGTTGCCATTTCCCCAAACCATCATGCCCTTACTGTAGCTTGTCAATTCCTTTTCCTCCGAGTTGGCTGTAAAATGCTCCAGAATAACGTATGCTGAAGGTTTTACGGACCAGATATGATTCGCCATGCGTTCCAGAATAGCAATACGCGATGCGTCGTACGCAGAGCCATCTCCGGCTGTATTGGTAAAGCCTTTGGTAAAGTCGAAGCGGAAGCCATCGACCTTGTATTCGTTCATCCAATAGCTGGTGACTGTATCAACAAAAGCCTTGGTGTAGCTGCTTTCGTGGTTAAAATCCGATCCCCAACTGTAGGTCGTGTTGGGTGAAGTCTGATTGAACCAGGGATTGTCTGCAGCCGGTTGATTGTTGGTCGCATCCCAGTACATTTTTACCATGGGGCAGCTGTTATAGGCGTGGTTCAGCACCATATCCTGAATGACAATCATGCCGCGGTTGTGGATCGAGTCGATCAATTCCTTGAGGTCGTCCTTCGTGCCATAAGCTTTGTCGGGAGCGAAGTAATAATTCGGGTTATAACCCCAACTGCTGTTGCCTTCAAACTCACTAAAGGGCATCAGCTCGATGGCATTTACGCCCAATCGTTCCAGGTAGCCCAGCTTATCAATGACCGCCTGGTAGGTGCCTTCTTCCGTAAAATCACGAATCAACAATTCATAAATCATTAAATCCTCTTTGGCTGGTAAAGTCCACGAGCTGGTTTTCCATTGGTAGGTTGTTTGCCCGGTCTGTAGCACCGATGCCCGTCCCGAGGTTTTATCACTTGGATAAGCAATCAGGTTGGGATAAACATCGCCGGAGATATAGCTGTCGTCGTAAGGATCACTGATTTTATCACAAAGCGGATCGCCAACCCGAATGTCGCCGTCAATCCAGTATTGATAAATGTATTCTTGTTGAGGTGTTAAGTTGTTAATGGTCAGCCAAAAATATTCACCATCTTTTTTCATTTGGTATTCGGTTGACGGTGTCCAGTCGTTAAAATCACCCAAAACATAAATGTCGTTTTTGTTGGGAGCCAGTAGGACAAGTCCGACTTCTGTATCGCTGATATAATTGATGCCTTGTTTGTAACCGGCAGGCATACTTTCCTCACTTACTGCAGGGCTGATAAAAACATGAAGTGAATCGTAAACTGTGGATCCATCTGCAGTGGCTGAAGCAATGAGCCATTTCCAGCCGGTTTCGGTTATTGTTGTGGTGGTTGAGATGCTGCTTCCTGTATTTGAAGCCAGCAGGGTTTCATCCAGTTTCAGCGTCAGGTCTGCTTCAACGGAAGCCTCAGCCGAAACTGTAATATTTTCATTTTGGGAAATGAGTTGATTGGTGGGGGAGTTTAGGCTTATCGCTAGACTGGATTGATATACGTTGGCGAATATATTGTAGGTTTGTTTACTGCCATCAGCCGAACGAAATACAAAGGCTAGTTGAGTGACGGTTTCATTATCCGAAACACTATAATAGCTGTTGATATCGGGAGTTATGGTAAGTGTATAAATACCATTTCCCTGGTAGGTTAATTGAGGTTGGATGGTATTGTCGCCCCAGGTTCCAATGACATGTTGCCATTCGGTATTCCCTTCAATCATCACACCCGTGTGGGCGTACAAATCACCGGTATAGTAGCCTAATTTACTATCGTCGGCACTGTTGAAGGTGATGGTAACTTGCTGACTTACTAATGGAAATGCAGGATCAGTCGATATCTGGGAGAATGCGAATCGACATAGAAACATCAAACTAATTACCCAGCTAACTTTTAACCCTAGTAGATTTCTTTTCATATTACACCCTGTTTAAAGATAAAATACCATAAGGTCGCGAACGTTGTGCGACCTTATGGTGAGTATCAATAGATTTTAGAAATTAATTTTGGATGAAATAATAGCACCCGTCAATGTCGTTGAAAATTAGGGTGTAAGTACCACTGGTGTAAAGCATGTTATCACCACCGGCTGTTCCGATTCCTTGCGGGAAATCGGCAGATCCCCAGTTAACATCCCAGTTCCCGTTGGCTCTGATTTTGACTTCGCCACTGGCATTGTCGAATGTATAGGTTACATACCAAATATGGCCACCGGCACTCGTGTTAGAGGTCATTGCAACATCGCCTCCCCAGCCGTTAATATCGCCAATTAATCCCATAGAGGTATAACTGGTTGGTGTAACATCGGAAGCCTCAATGGTCAGTTCATTGGTTATTGAGTTTAGGGTGATGGTATAATATCCGTCAGATGGAACCTGAAAGTCTGAAGAACTACCATCGTTATGAACAGGAGTAAGAGCACCATCGGAGCTTCCCCATTGTTCATCCCAGCTGCCAACTGTTCCAATTAATTTGAACCCGGTAGATGCCGAAAAATAACCGGTGTAAACAAAGGTGCCGGCACCTGCTGAATTATAAGCATCTCCGCTTACTAGGCCTAGCGGAATCAAGGAAGACCCAAGACCTGCAACTGAATTGTCCCAAACACCATCTAACCCAACGATGTAATAAGGATAAACAGCATCTACCTTGGTGTAAAGTTTCATTACCGAATAGGGCGTAATGAGCATTGTCATTGGGGAGGATGCTGAAGTCGATGCCAGTTGCATCGTTTTCAATCCGTTATTGGTAATGTAAGCATATAAACGGAAGTAGATTGAAACTTCATCTTCACTTTGTGTCAAATTTAAAATCAGCGTGTTTAAGTCTGAATTTTTGACACTAATGGTTGATTCACTTAAAGTGTAATCGATTGATGTTGCATCTGTGAAATCTTCATCAGTTGCTACCTGCAGGTCATAGCTAAGGCTGGCATTGGCGTCGGTTGGAGCCAATGCCGTTGTGATGGTCACAACGGCTACTGATTCGTCTTTGGCAGCCTCTTCAATGGTATAACTATCCATTGTTGTTTCGGCAACGAAGCTGTTATCAAGCAATGCTTCCTGTTCATAAGCACCAGGTTCTGCAACAATTTGGTCGTCGTACTGGTCGCAGGATGTCAGCATCAAAGCACCGGCTGTACAGAGGTATATGAGTGATTTAATGTATTTCATAGTTTAGTATTTTATTGTTTGATAAAATAATAACATCCGTCAATGTCATTGAAAATCATAACATAGGTTCCGGCTTCGTAAAGGATGTTTTTACCGCCCGAAGTAGCCAGTCCCACCGGGAAATCAGCTGCTCCCCAGTTAAAGTCCCAACTGCCGGTTACGCGGAATTTGATTCCACCATCGGATGCAGAGTTTGCTGAGAAGGTATAAGTTCCGTACCAAACATGATTGTTCTCCGTTTCACTTGCAGACAGTTCAACATCGGTTGACCAATCGGTAACATCACCGATCATTGAGATTGAGCTGTACTGGTCCGGTGTGATTGTTGCTGCCGTGATTGACATCTCATTTGTTATTGAATTGAGAATGATGGTGTAATAGCCATCTTCAGGTACGAAGAAGTTTTGCGAGCCTCCGTCGTTATGAACCGGAGTCAATGCACCGTCAGAGCTACCCCATTGTTCTGCCCAGCTACCTACATCGCGAATTAGTTTGAAGCCTACTGAACTTTTGAAATAGCCGGTGTAG
>NZ_JBZQJF010000185.1:0-16459 GCF_059905295.1 Mangrovibacterium sp. | reverse complement strand
GTTTCGGCCGAAGTATCATTTTCCAGCCAACGATAAGGGTCTTCAACAGTTGTTCCAAAGTAATCGTCAGTTACCGCTTCTTTCTTTGTCTCGGGGTAACTTAGTTTTTGTGTACAGGAAGCCATAAGCAACACAGTAAATAAGTAGACTAATTTTTTCATTGATAATAAAAGTTGATCAGTAAAAGTTGTTCTAACGATGAGTAACAACTGACCAACATTTATTACAGGATTTTATTGGATTCGCGGACTTTACGGTCTTTTTTACTGCCAATAACCTGCCCGGTAATCACCCCAACAGCAAAAGCAGGCGAGTAAAAAACGAATTTTTCAACCGCCGGAAAGATCAATGTCAACAGGAAGGCCAGTGCCATAAATCCAACAGTCCAGTACACCGATTGCAGATAGGTGTGGTAGGAAACCGGATAAAAACCATGCGATTTGCGCATGTGGTCACTTAGACGCGACTGCAATGAATCGAGTTTTCGTCGCTCACTACCCGGATGCTGAACTGCTTTAGCGACATCATCCGATAATTCATCGATTTCTTTTCGAAATGAATAACAGTCCCGGCAACCTGAGGCATGAGCGTCGGTACGCTCGGCATTACGCAAATATTCCTCAATGCGAAAAAAACGCAAATCTTTTACATTCGAGCCTTTTAACTGATCAACAACTTTTTTCTCAAACCCGGGATACCAGTTTTCCATGTCGTTTTACTATTAAATTGATAATGGACAAAAATAGGGCAAAAAAAATGCCCGCAAAAAGCAGGCATTCATTCTATCTAAGAAATTAAATTAATCATCATTTCTCTGAGGACGACGATCGCCACCTTCACGGCGAGGTCCGCGATTATCACGACGGTCTCCGCGACGATCACCACCATCACGACGATCGCCACCTTCACGGCGAGGGCCACGGTCACGCGGTGGGCGTTCTACGTATCCTTCAGGTTTTGGAAGAAGTGCTTTGCGCGAAAGTTTCAGTTTATTGTCCCGATCGATATCTAACAATTTCACTTCAATTTCGTCACCAACCTTTAACACATCTTCAGTATTTTGAATGCGTTCCCAAGCAATTTCAGAAACGTGCAACAAACCTTCTTTACCAGGAAGAATTTCAATAAAAGCACCGAAAGTCGTAATTGACTTCACTTTACCTTTATAGATTTCTCCTTTTTCAGGCAGCGCAATAATCTTTTTGATACGCTCTTTGGCAGCATCCAAAGCATCCTTATTCAAACCTGAGATTTCAACATAACCCTTCTCGTCTTTCTCTTCGATAACGATTGTTGTTTTTGTTTCTTCCTGCAGTTTCTGGATGTTCTTACCTCCAGGGCCAATGATCGGTCCAATCATTTCTTTCGGAATAATCACTGTTTCAACGCGAGGTACATTCGGTTTGTATTCAGCACGAGGTTCGCTGATTACTTCAACGATTTTACCCATGATGTGCTCACGGCCTTCTTTAGCTTGTTGCAATGCTTGTGACATTACTTCGTAAGACAAACCGTCAACTTTAATATCCATCTGAGTAGCCGTAATACCTTTTTCAGTACCGGTTACTTTGAAGTCCATATCACCCAAGTGGTCTTCGTCACCCAGGATATCGGAAAGGATCGCAAATTTGGTGTTCCCTTTATCCGTAATCAATCCCATTGCAATACCGGAAACAGGGCGTTTCATTTGAATACCTGCATCCATCATTGCCATTGTACCAGCACAAACAGTTGCCATTGAAGATGAACCGTTTGATTCGAGGATATCAGAAACCACACGAACAACATATGGGAAATCTTCCGGGATCATGCGTTTCAATGCGCGGTAAGCCAGGTTACCGTGACCGATTTCACGACGGCTCAAACCACGTGGAGTCTTAGGCTCACCAACACAGAATGGAGGGAAGTTATAGTGCAACAAGAATTTTTCAGTTCCCTGAACTGTTACACCGTCGATGATTTTCTCATCCATTTTTGTACCCAAAGTCACTGATGACAATGACTGAGTTTCGCCACGAGTAAAGATTGAAGAACCATGCGATCCCGGCAGGTAGTCAGTTTCACCCCAGATCGGACGAATTTGAGTCGTTGTACGACCATCCAGACGGATACCTTCATCCAGGATCATGCGACGCATCGCTTCTTTTTCTACATCGTGGTAATATTTTTTGATCAGCTTAACGTGCTGTCCAAGGTCAATTTCTTCGTTTTCAGCATTTGCTTCTTCGTAAGCAACGATATATTCGTCAACCAATTCTTTGAATGACGACATGCGCAATTGCTTATCAGCGATTCGTTGTGTTGCAATTGCATAACACTTTTCGTACAAGTCGGCATGTACTTTTTCACGCAGTTCTTCGTCATTCACTTCATGACAGTATTCGCGTTTTGCTTTGCCAACTTCGGCTGCTAATTCTTCTTGTACTTTACAATGAACACGGATGGCGTCGTGAGCAACTTTGATTGCTTCCAACATTTCTTCTTCGGTAACTTCATCCATTTCACCTTCTACCATCATGATGTTTTCATAAGAAGCACCCACCATGATGTCGATGTCTGATTCTTTCAGTTGAGCAGCACTTGGGTTAACGACAAATTCGCCATTTATACGTCCAACGCGTACTTCTGAAATCGGACATTCAAAAGGAATATCAGAAACCTGAATTGCCGCTGAAGCTGCTAAACCAGCCAAAGCATCAGGCATCACATTTTCATCAACAGAAATCAATGAAATCATCACCGCTGTTTCAGCATGATAATCAGCCGGGAACAGGGGACGCAAGGCACGGTCAACTAAACGAGCGACCAAAATCTCGTCATCAGAAGGACGAGCTTCACGTTTTAAAAACCCACCAGGGAAACGACCTGCTGCGGAGAACTTTTCGCGATAGTCAACCGATACAGGCATAAAATCAACATCTTCTTTGGCTTCTTTGGCCGACACCACTGTTGCTAACAACATGGTATCACCCATTTTTACAACAACTGCACCATCAGCCTGACGGGCCAATCGTCCGGTTTCAATCGTTATCTGACGACCGTCACCAAGGTCAATTGTCTTGATAATTGCTTGACTCATAAAAATTTGAACTAAATTTTAATATTCGTACTGTTTCTTGTGGTGGTGGGGTTATCAAAAATAATAAAAGGCAATAAGAAATATTGCCTTTTATTGTAAAATTTTATCGACGTAAACCAAGCTCTTTTACGATGCTACGATATCTTTCGATATCTTTCTTGGCTAAGTAGTCTAACAAGCTACGGCGCTTACCTACCAAGCTAACCAATGCACGCTGTGTACTGTAGTCTTTTTTGTTTTTCTTCAGGTGCTCAGTCAGGTGTGAGATACGGTAAGAAAATAAAGCGATTTGTCCTTCAGCTGAACCAGTGTCGGTTACGCTTTTACCGTGTTTTCCAAAAATTTCTGCTTTCTTCTCAGAAGTCAAATACATAATTTCTTTTTTTAATTGTGATACAATGTTTAAGCTGCAGCATCGCATTCAATAACAACAGCTTAAAATTAATTTGCTCAAAAGCTGCGCAAAAGTAATCAATTAATTTGAAATACAACATTTTGCAGAAATAATTCTACTACATAAAAAAGGATCCCGATCGATTGACCGGGATCCACAATTTTGCACTACTACACTACTAATTAAAATGCAAAACTGACAAATAAAATCCTAGTATCCAGGATTCTGCTCATACAATCCGTCTTTTACATCCAGTTGATCCTGATGAATTGCATATAAAATATCATCTGCAACAATTGTCCCTATTTTATTTGAGCTATCATCAACTTCAGCCCAGGCATTCATTACGGTCAACACTTTTCCTGTACGTACTAAATCGTACCAACGTTGACCTTCAGCCACAAATTCGTGACGTCTTTCGTCCAGTAACATATCCATATCGACGTTCGACACATCACTCAAACCTGCACGTTCACGCACTTGATTAACAATTGCATCAACAGTAGATTGATCTTGTCCCAATTGAATCAATGCTTCTGCTTTCATCATTAGCACATCGGTGTACCGAATGATCGGAAAATTAATTCCCCAGTTAAAACGGTCTGCCGGAATATGATCCATACTCACAAACTTCAGGTATTGAGGGCTATTAATGGTATTTCCATTTTCATCAACATAACTCATCAGAATTGAAAAATCCTTACGAACGTCACCTTCTTCGAATGAGCTTAAGAACTCGTCTGAAGGATCAATTGCCCCATTGGCATCAACCGGAACACCACCTGCAAATGGCAAATAAATACGAGCCCAACTTTCCTGATACATCAAGGTTGGAAGGATTGTTCCAATTCCCCGATCCCCTGTTGAACCATCATTTATCGACTGCACATCAAAAACGATATCCGGATTATTTTCATTATCGTAGTCAAAAATTGATGCATAGCTATCAACCCAACCATAAACACCACTAGAGATTACTTCATTCAGCAAGCTCAAAGCTTCGGAATATAAGTTCGCATTCATACCCGGTCCATCAATTCCAAAGTCAGGTCCCGACTTCGTCAAATAAACTTTAGCCAACAGCGCTTTTGCAGCACCCGAAGTTGCTTTTCCCGGTGCACTGTAAGAAGCAGGGAGCATTGAAATTGCATCAGTTAAATCACCTTCAATTAGATCATAAACATCAGCAACAGCTTGACGAGGAACTTCCAGAGCTTCAGTCGGTGTTAATACATGATCGAAAATTGGCACTTTACCAAAGAAGCGAACCAAATCGAAATAAAATAACGCACGAATAAACTTGGCTTCACCGATCATCCGGTTTCGTGTTGTCGCATCAGGAACTACATTTTCATTAATCTGATCCAGAATCAGGTTTGCACGATAAATTCCTAAATAAGGCACATCCCATGCCGGAGCCATCAGAGAATTGGTCACCAGATTGTGTTCGAAATTATTAATCGGGTTCCAGTCGCGAACCCCTGTTCCTGGAGAATAAATATTATCTGAGCGCACTTCTGACAGATAAAAGTGATTCGCAGCATAATCTTTCAGGGTATTGTACATCCCGTTTACCGCTTGCTCAAATTGTGTTGTATTTTGATAAAAATTGGCTGCACTGGGCTCTGATATCGGAGCCAATTCAAGGTCATTTTCGCAAGCAGAGAATACAACCAGGACAATCAATAGATAAAATATTTTTTTCATGATTACTTTCATTTTAAAGAATTAAAATTTAAGGTTCAACCCGAAT
The DNA here is from genome assembly GCF_059905295.1 of Mangrovibacterium sp. Taxonomy (NCBI): domain Bacteria; kingdom Pseudomonadati; phylum Bacteroidota; class Bacteroidia; order Marinilabiliales; family Prolixibacteraceae; genus Mangrovibacterium; species Mangrovibacterium sp. The sequence goes on along the minus strand of NZ_JBZQJF010000185.1, from coordinate 11,233 downwards.
ACCATTGACTTTGATAGCGGGAAGGCACCATAGTCGTCACCATTGTTATTTACTGCTTCCGGGTTAAAACCGCCATTATATTTATCCTTTCCAAAGTAGTTTTCGGCAGTAACATAAACACGTGCGCCGGAAATTAAGGCAGAATGAATCAAACGGCCCAGATCATAGCCCAAAGTGATGTTACGAATTCTCCAATAGTCGCTTTTATACATCCAATCGGTGTTTTTAATACGCCCGAAAGTAGAAGGAGATTTACGTTCCTTTCCTGCAACATCGGCTGCAGTCAAAGTTTGTCCTTCAACCCAGCGTACACGATTGCGGGCTTTTCCAAGGGTGTTTTCATTACTTCCCATTCCGGTACGATACATTGCACGTCCGAAAGTTGAATAAATCTTACCGCCCCATTGACCTTGAAGTAAGATTGACAGGTCGAATCCTTTCCATGAAAATTCGTTGGTAATACCCCAAACATAGTCCGGGTTTGGATGTCCTGAATAAGTACGGTCGTCCCCATCAATTACGCCATCGTTATTTTGATCAACATATTTCGGGTCACCAGCTTCTTCTGTATTATACATGGCAACGCCATTTGCAATATCTTCTGATGTCAACAATCCATCTTGTTGCACCAAATACAAGGTATACATTGGTTTTCCAACTTCCAGAATATTGTGGGTAATATCGAATGCACCACCCAAAATTGGCGTATTATTAGGCCCTAGTTTTTTAACTTCATTTGTGTTGTGACTAAAGTTAATTGAGGTTTTCCACTTCAATGCAGTTACTGTATTCTGGGTTTTCAGCTCGAGCTCCCAACCTTTATTCAACACTTCACCAATATTTGTTAAAGCCACATCAAAACCACTGGCTGTTGGTACAGGAATACTCAACAACAGGTCTGTATTTCGTTTTGTGTAATAGTCGAAAGATGTATAAATACGTCCACCAGCAAATCCGGCATCAAAACCAAAATCATATGTTTCAGAAGTCTCCCATCCTAAATCCGGGTTCGCAAAGTTCGACGGGGCCAAACCGTTCACTAAGCTTCCGTTATTACTGTAATTAGCATAGGCTAAACGAGCAATCTGGTCATAGTCGCCAACACCATTATTACCAGCTAACCCCCAACTTGCTCTCACTTTCAAATCACTCATAAAATCGGCATTTGCCATAAATGCCTCATTAATAACCTTCCATCCAAGAGACAAGGACGGGAAAACACCCCATTTTGTATTCGCTCCGAACTTGGAAGATCCATCACGACGTAAACTGGCTTGCAACAAATATTTGCTCTGATAATTGTATTGCAAACGACCAAAATAGGAGATCAAAACATTTTTACTCTCAGTTGAACTTCCACTGGTTGTATTCGCAGCATTCAAGGTTGGAATATCATCCGATGCAAAACCAGTACCACTAATACTATAGTCTTCCAGTTTAAACTTACTGTAAGAATAACCTCCTAAAAGGTCAAAATTGTGATCGCCAATTGATTTGGTATAGTTTAAGGTGTTCTCATTCACAACGTTGATTCGGTTATAACCAGATTTACTACCACTTGCAGTACGGTTTCGGGTTACAGCTGCAGGTGTAAATGCACTGGCTTCATTATTATGAACGTCGAAGTTCAGGTTTGTTCTAAACTTCAAACCCGGTAAAAATTGATACTCCAAAAAGGCAGTACTGATTGTACGGAAAGTCTGGTTACTTCGCTGTTTTCTCATTGCTTCAGCAATCGGGCTAACCCTTGAAGTACCCCAGGCATACATGGTATTATCGCCAACGTTTACACCTTCGGCTCCTGTTGACGATTCAACAACAGGGTTCATACCGACTATAATATGGGTGATTGCATCTTTACCTTCAACACCCGGATCATCCTGAACACTGTAGGAAGGAGAAAGATTCAAGCCAAATTTCAGATTTTCGTTCGGGCTGACTTCAACATTAGCCCGCGCACTGTAACGACGATACCCTACACCAATTGCAACACCATCCTGATCCATATAATCTCCGGAAATATAGTATCGCACAATGTCATTTCCACCGGTTGCTGACAACTGATAACTCTGTACCATCCCTTTGCGGAAGAATAAATCCTGCCAATCGACATAGTCCAAGCCCGGATGACCGTCTTCAAGCCAACGTTCATCCCACATATATTTCACATTGTACTGACCGGGATCCAATCCCAACAAAGTTCTACGCTGCTCATTGGTTTGGCTTGATGTTGCTCCAAGATCGGAAGCATGATCATGTACCCAGAAATAGTTCATATGCTCAATCTGCCGATCAACCCACTCATCCGAAGACAGCACGTCCAACTTTTTAGCCGTTTCATTCCAACCAAAATAGGTATTGAATGAAATCTGAGGACGTCCGGTTTTACCCTTCTTGGTTGTAATGATCACAACCCCGTTCGATCCGCGAGAACCGTAAATTGAAGCTGCTGCAGCATCTTTCAAAACCTGAATTGACTCTATATCATTTGGGTTCAAGTTCGTTAAGGGGTTACCACTCGAAAAACCACCGCTTGAAGACTGAGGTGAAACTTCCAATGGGAAACCATCAACTACATATAATGGCTCGTTGTTAGCAGAAATAGAACCGGTCCCACGTACCTGAATACTAAATCCTTGTCCGGGCAAACCACTGGTTTGCTGAACACGCACACCGGCCATTTGACCAATCAAGGCCTGATCAACTTTGTTCACCGGGCGTTCATTCAGCTTTTCAGCATCCATCGTTGCAATAGAACTAATGATATCACTTTTCTTTTGGCTACCATAACCAACTACAACAACCTCATCAATCCCTTGAGTTTCTTCCTCCAAAACAACATTAATTACGGATTGACTGGCCACTGCAACTTCTTTCACCTGCATACCGACAAAGCTGTAAACCAAGGTTGCACTACTCGGCACACTAATTGAGTAATTCCCATCGAAATCGGTAATTGTCCCGTTTGTTGTACCTTTCTCAACAACCGTAACTCCGGGTAGCGGTGACCCCTGATTATCTTTGACACTCCCCGTCACTGTCAGTGTCTGACCGACCTGCGTTTTTATGGAAGATGGAGTTAACACAATCAGGTTATTATCCATTATTTTATAGGTAATCGAAGAGCCATCAAACACCTGATCCAATACATCTTCGACCTTTGCATCCTCTGTATTAACGCTGACAATTCTATTTAAATCAGTAAACTCATCGTTGTACAAAAAGTGAAACTGGCTCTGTGCTTCAATTTCAATCAACACATCCTTTACTGTCTTTTCAGTAAGCTTTAATTTAAACTTTGTAGTTTGGGAATAAGAATTAGCACTAACATGAAAGACGAGGAATAAAGTGAATAGCGTCGTTAGTTTCATGATTAATAATAGTTTTTTTATCCCGGGGGCATAGAATCCTCCGAAACAATCCAGATTTTTTTTCATAATTTAGCATTGTAATTAGTTAAACAACTCTAATTGAGGGGAACCGCCAAGAACGCCTCAACTTGTTTGATTAAATCAATTTGAATGGGAGAGCAATCTCCCATTTTTGTTTTAGGTTATGGATCAATTACTTCTTTATTAGTTCTTCATATTCGCGTTTAAGTTTTTCGTTTATCGTTAGGTTTACCTCATCATCATTAATCGTATAGTTTATCGGAATTGTTAGTTGGAGAGCATTCAAAAGTTGCCCTAAGGTTTGCTGATCTATTGAGCCTGATATTTTATAGGATTTTAATCGCTCGTCCCTGATGTCGATATGAACATCGTACCGTCGCTCTAATGTTCTCACAAAATCGACCATGCTTTCACGCTCAAAAATCCAGCGTTTTCCAATCCACGAAGTATAGATCGATGTATTAATATTTTTCGACAACTGATAATTCATATTACCATTCAATGAATTTGGATTAGTGATGCTAATCTTTTGCTTTGGAAGAAGCAGGACATGATCACTCCCTTTTGAAACATCCACCTTCCCCTCAACCAAGGTTGTCTCCATCAAATTTTCGTCGGGATAAGCCTTTACATTAAAAACAGTACCTACAGCCTTCACTTTCACCTTGCCGGCTTCAACAATAAAAGGAAGATCGGCATTTTTCGCCACTTCGAAATAACCTTCACCAACGAGTTGTACCCTACGGTTACTGGCGTTAAAGACATTATCATACGAAATTTTGCTTCCAGCATTTAGCCACACCTTTGTCCCATCAGCAAGATTCATGGCTATTTTGGCTCCATATGGTGCTTCAATCTCATATTTTGATTCCGCTGGACCAGCAACTTTAAACAACATGTTGTAAGTCAGAGTCCCGCCCAACAAAAAAGCAAAGACAAACACAGCAGCAATCTGAAGCCATTGCGGCATATACAGCAGCTTTTTAGTTTTGGGGGATTGGCTAGAAGTATGTTGGATGCGTTTTTTCAGTCGGGTATATTGCTTTTCAATATCTGCCTGAGGCATTTCACGCAATTGACCTGCAGCAAACCAGGCATCACGAATTTCCTCGTAATATCTAAAATTTTCCGGAGCTGATTCCATCCAGGAAACGACTTGTTCCAGCTCCTTAGCAGAAGCTTCACCCTGAAGACATTTTAATATCAGCTCATCCATTCAATAATAACTTTTGCGGTTTTTACTGAACAGACAACATCAGTCCAATTTTAGGTGACAAGAATTTTACTTTTTGAAGAAAAAAACAATGAAAAATTGTTTCAAGTCTTTTTTTAATCGAGTTAATGCTCTCAACAACTGAGTCTTAACCGTATTTATTGAAATCTGAAGATTTTCTGCAATTTCCTGATTATTTTTGCCTTCTATCCGACTCATCACAAAAATCAAACGACATTGATCAGGTAGTTTCTCCAGGGATTTCTGAAGGCGAACTTCAAAGTCTTGCTCAATTAAAGTTGAAAGCGGGAAACTATTGTTTGTCTTTTCCAACTCCGCTATCGACCGTTGGCTGTGGTAGGCTAAATATTTATCTTCGACTTTCTTGTGCTTAATATAATTCAATGAATTATTGTAAGCAGTACGAAACAGATAGGCAACCGGGGAAGTTTGAACGTTTAATTGCGATCGTCTTTCCCAAACTTTAAAAAAAAGTTCTTCAACAATCTCCTCTGCAGCAAGCGAATCTTTTAATATATCAAAGACATAGTCAAACAAACGTCTGTAATATTTTTTGAAAAAATATTCAAAAGCCCCTTCGTCTCCTTGGCATAAATTTCGAAAGATTTCGTGTTCGCTCTTTATCATTAAGTCAGGAAATGGTCGTTTAGGCTCTAAATGTAGTGATTATCCCCTTTCGAGCAAACTGCGGAAACGTTTGATCTGCTCGGGAGATCCCAAAACAAACAACTGATCGCCACGACTCAGCGTTAATTCCGACGACGGATTGAAGATGTACTTGGCACCACTGATTTTGATCCCGACGATGTTGATCCCCGAAATATCCTGTGCCTTTAGCTCCTCAATGGAATGGTTCACAAAGCAGTCAGCCATGTTGGTACAACTAATTTCTTCGAGGCTAACATCTTTACTATGTTGAAGAAGAATGTATTCCAAAAACTCAACAACATCAGGCTGTGTAATCAGCTTAGCCATTCGCTGACCACCAATACGTTCGGGCATAATCACGTTGGTTACTCCTGCCCGTTTCAGTTTTGAAACCGACTCCATTTCCGAAGCTCGGCTAACAATTTTCAAACTGGGATTCATGCTGCGGGCGGTTAGTGCCACAAACACATTATCGGCATCATTCGGTGTGGTGGCAATCAGTGCCCGGGCATGGTCAACGCCGGCTTGCTTCAAAACATCTTCATGGGTTGCATCACCGCGAATATACAAGAGTTCTTCATCCTCCCGGATCCGGTTGATTACATTTTCCCGTTTATCAATAATCACGAAGTCCAGTCCGTAATCGCTCAATTCCATGGCCACTTGCTCACCGTTTCGTCCGAAACCAATGATGATCACATGGTCTTTTAGCTTTTGAATTTTTTTATCCACCCGATATGTCTTTAAGTAGTTAAATAATTCCCCGTCGAAAACAAAACGTGCCAAATTGGAACCTACATAGGCCAAACTCCCAAGGCTGGCAATAATTAAGCCTGATGTAAAAATCTTACCGGTATCGCTTAGTGGGTGCACCTCACTAAAGCCAACAGTCGAGATCGTTATAATGGTCATAAAGAAGGCATCGATGAACGAATAATGTTCCAGGTACATGTACACCAGCGTACCAACCGACAACATCGAGAGCAATAAAATCACCCCAACACGAAGTGTTCTGTTCGAAACATCCTGAAATTTATTCATCGACTGGCTCATCCTTTTCGACACTTGTTCGTTTAATCAACTTCATTCCTATTGGGCAATTTAAGCATTTTTTGGCATTACAATACGAATTCTTCAGTTGAATCAACGCCTGTGTTTCAAAGGCATTACCCGCTGAAACACCGAGCTGATCCCAGTTTGAGACAATTGAATTCTTCTCGGCAGGTATCTGTTCGAGGTAATCCAAAGCCAAATCTTTCAGACTTTGCTTCTGATAATAATCGCCATACACAAATAAGAATGGAACAATCGTATTAATAATTAAGTTATTAAATGAGCCATCTCCCAAATGCTTCGTCTGGTTCTTACTTGACTTATTAAACTTAAAATGCGTATTCCAGTAATCCGATGGTTGCAGCTGAAATAATTTCTTGACCTCATTTAAATGATCCATCTCAATCAACCGTGAAAACAAGGCAGTCGATTGATGAATCAACTGGGCAAATTGGGCAATCCGAACCGTTGGAAAATTAACCGGTCGCAATCGCAAGAACTTCCACAAATGCCCTTCTACGGATTTCAACCGATACTTTTTGTACAAAAATGAAAACTCCTTCCGCAAAGCCAGAAAATAATCATCGCCAACCAGCTCCTCATTCAAGAGGCCTGAAGCTCCAAAAAGTAAAGCTTCCAACTGAAACAAATCATTTTTGTGTTTTCCCAGGATTGATAGTGGAACAGCCTTGGCCAGCAATTCGAAAGGCATTGCATTCACTTTAAAGCCAAAGTTACGAGCTAGAAACTGATAAAAGGTCTCATTCCAATCGTTCTGATTTTGTTCTAACCGCTGAATAATCTCAGCCGTTTTTTGCTGAAGTCGCTCAACCAGCAAGGCATGATACCACAGCTGAAGAGTAATGGGCGGCACCCGGTGGATCGCATCTGCACATGGAATCCAGCTTGTCGCTTTTAATAAATTCCGATAGTTTTCCTCCAGAACAGCGGGATAATGCAAACAAGCACTTTCAACAAGCTCTCCTCTGGTATTCTTCACCGGCTTGTCATCCTCTTTAACCACATGAAGAATAACATTATCGTAAGCCGAATCGTGTTGATGTTTATGTCTGTTCCAATCGCTCGAATGCCAATGAATTTCAACATTACCAGCCCAGGTCGTTTCACCAATCTTCAGCCGCGCGTTGAAAAAGTCGGGCCCTGCATCGGTATTCTGGAAGCCGGGCGAAATAACCTCAACCGGAACACCTTGCGCGGTTTTCAGAACATCGATGTCAAACAAGCGATGTCTCCACAAGAATTGCAGGAAAAGTTCATTCATAAGCTTCGGTTGACTGATCATATACAAATTAGGAATATTCGCAATGAAAACCAAGCCGGAACTTCCCCAAAGTTTAACCATCCATCGCGTCCAACGTACGTATAATTTATCGTCTATTCACAACGATGGTTTAAGTAAAACCGATTAACTTTAGTTAAGAGCAAAACATTTGGGTGGTGAATATCAGCAAACAACATATCATCCGGGCGGTGATCGTCGTATTCTTTGGGGCGGTAGCAATAACCATTGCTTCGGCCACCATTGGCCGCGAAATTTACGGTGCAAGCAAAGAGAGCCTTATATCTTTCGGCATTGTTAATTTCTCGGGCTATTTGTTTTTTCTGATCATGCCTGTGGAGTTGGCATTCATCTACTACCTGCATACCAGCTTAAGTTTTCTCATGCTGAATATTGTTGCAGTGTTAACATCTCTTGCAGCACAGCTCGTCGACTACTACATCGGTCATTCACTAAGTACCAGCATTATAGACAAGCTAATCGGACGCCACCGCTATCTGAAAGCAGAAGAAGAAATTCAGAAATACGGCAACATCGCGATCTTCTTATTCAACCTTCTTCCCTTATCGTCACCTTTGATGTTGTGCGCTGCCGGCATGTTACGCTACCCGCTACGGCAAGCACTTATCTACAGTGCTCTGGGCCTAACCATAAAATACCTGTTTATTACGATTTTCTTCCTTTAAAGCCGATCATCTTTTCCTGAATAATAAAAAAGCCCGGAGCTCTTTCGAACCCCGGGCTTCGTACTAATAGGTTTTAAACCTTTATAGTAACGGGCTCATCACCCTTTTGTCCAATATTAAAGTAAGTCGGCCTCCAGAAGCAGCTCTTCCATATCAACCTGAACATCCATAGCTGCTTCGCGGGCTTTCGCTGCAAAATCTTCCTCGTTTGATGCGTAAATAATTGCACGTGAAGAATTTACTAACAAGCCACACTGCTCATTCATGCCATATTTTGCAACTTCCTGCAAACTACCACCCTGAGCACCAACTCCGGGAACCAGCAAGAAGTGATCAGGAACAATAGCACGAATACCTTCCAGATTTTCTGCTTTGGTTGCACCAACCACATACATCATGTTGTCGGTTGTTCCCCAGGTTTGTGATGTTTTCAGTACCGACTCGAACAATTGATCGCCGCTTTTCTCGTCTTTCAGGAATTGGAAATCGAAGGCACCTTTGTTCGATGTTAAGGCCAACAGAATTACCCAACGATCCAGGTAAGTCATAAATGGCTTAACCGAATCTTCACCCATATAAGGAGCAACAGTCACGGCATCGAAATCCATGTGATCGAAAAATGCACGGGCATACAAGTTTGAAGTATTACCAATATCACCGCGTTTAGCATCAGCAATGATAAATTGCTCCGGGTATTTCTCGCGAATGTAGTTCACAGTTTTCTCCAAAGCCACCCATCCGGCAACTCCCTGACTTTCGTAAAAGGCCAGATTTGGTTTGTAAGCCACACAAAGATCCTGTGTTGCATCAATGATCTCTTTGTTGAAGGCGAAAATCGGGTCAGACGTATCTTTCAGATGCGCCGGGATTTTCAAAATATCAGTATCCAGTCCAATGCACAGAAAGCTGCGTTTGGCTTTAACTTGTTCGAAAAGTTGTTCTTTGTTCATGGTGTATTTTTTAATGACCAAAAGCGACTTGAAGTCACCCAGTCATTTCAGTATTTACTTGACTTAAATTTCTGCTTCTTTCAGGCGTTCTGCATTTTCTTCCAACTGCAGCTTCTCAATAATCTCGTCGATATCGCCATTGATAATCGCCTGAAGGTTATACAGGGTTAAGTTGATGCGGTGATCAGTTACCCTTCCCTGCGGCCAGTTATAAGTTCGGATTTTTGCTGAACGGTCGCCGGTCGAAACCATGGTTTTCCGTTTCGAGGCAATCTCGTCCAGGTATTTTTGGTGCTCCATATTATAAATACGGGTACGCAGTTCGACCATCGCCTTATCCAGGTTTTTCAGCTTCGATTTCTGATCCTGACACTGCACCACAATACCGGTAGGGATGTGAGTCAAACGAATGGCTGAGTAAGTGGTGTTCACCGACTGTCCACCGGGACCTGACGAACAGAACTCGTCGCGACGAATATCTTCGTTACGCAATTCAATATCGAATTCTTCCGCTTCAGGTAATACAGCAACCGAAGCTGCGGATGTGTGCACACGCCCCTGTGTTTCAGTTTGCGGCACACGCTGTACACGATGTACGCCCGATTCGTATTTCAGGATTCCGTAAACATTCTCGCCTGTTACCGTCGCCACAATCTCTTTAAAACCACCAGATGTACCTTCGTTAACCGTTGTTACTTCCATGCGCCAGCCTTTCCTTTCGCAGTATTTTGAATACATGCGGAATAAGTCGCCGGCAAAAATTGAAGCTTCGTCGCCACCGGTACCGGCACGAATTTCAAGGATGGCATTCTTCGAATCTTCCGGATCGGCAGGAACCAGCAACAGTTTAATTTCCTGTTCTTTGCCGGGAATAGCCTCTTCACTTTGCTCAATCTCTTCTTTGGCCATTTCGCGAATATCCGGATCACTCTCTTCAGCCAGCATTTGTTTACCCGACTCAATATTATCGATCAGGTTTTTATAATCTTTAAAAGCCTGCACCAGCGATTCCAGGCGACGATACTCCTGGTTCAGCTTCACGTAGCGCTTCATATCAGCCATGGTTGCCGGGTCGGTAATCTGTTGGCCAACCTCGTCAAATCGGTGCTGAATGCTTTCGTATTTTTCTAATAATGAATAATCTGCCATATAATCAGTTCCTAGTTTCGTTTTTAAATTCCAAAATCCAACAATCAAATACCAAAAGACTTGACTCGATTCAAATCTTCACCACTTCGGCGTAACTAATATTCAAAGGTTCCGAATTCGGATTTAATGGTGAGTTTCTTGCCTTCGTGGGCGTCTACCCGACCAACAATTTGTGCGTCGATATTGAATGACTTTGAAATCTCGATAATTGACTCAGCCAGTTCAGGCTTCACATAGATCTCCATACGGTGTCCCATATTGAAGACTTTATACATCTCCGCCCATTCTGTTTTCGATTCTTCCTGAATCAACTTAAATAACGGAGGAACCGGGAACAGGTTATCTTTAATGACGTGCACTCCATCAACAAAGTGAAGCACTTTAGTTTGGGCACCACCTGAACAGTGTACCATACCATGAATTTCGGAACGATGAGCATCCAAAATCTTTTTAATAACCGGCGCATAAGTACGGGTGGCCGAAAGAACCAACTTACCGGCGTCGATACCTAAGCCTTCAATCGCATCGGTGAGTTTTTTTGTTCCTGAGTAAACCAACTCTGCCGGCACTTCAGCATCGTAGCTCTCCGGATATTTTGCAGCCAGGTAATTGGCAAATACATCGTGACGGGCCGAAGTTAAACCGTTGCTACCCATACCGCCATTGTATTCTTTTTCGTAGGTAGCTTGTCCAAAGGAAGCCAAACCAACGATGACATCCCCCGCCTGAATATTGTCGGCAGAAATCACATCGGAGCGTTTCATGCGGCAAGTAACAGTTGAGTCAACAATGATAGTACGCACCAGGTCTCCCACATCGGC
>NZ_JBZQJF010000184.1:0-4584 GCF_059905295.1 Mangrovibacterium sp. | reverse complement strand
CTCATAATCAGGGAGTCCCTGGTTCAAGCCCAGGTGGGCCCACTTAATTATCAAAGAGTTACAGCAGTTTTTGCTTGTAGCTCTTTTTTGTTTTAATACCTGAAAGTTGGGGGTAGTTGTTGTTCGGGGAGTCTATTCGATCTGTCTTCCGCACGAATTATTTCACCAATGGAATTGTGAAACTGAAAGTGCTGCCTTGTCCCTGAATACTTTGAGCCTGGATTTGACCACCATGCCTTTCAACAAACTCTTTTACAATGATAAGTCCAAGTCCGGTTCCTTTTTCTCCGGCTGTTCCCAGTGTACTGCAGTTTGAATCGAAGTTGAAAAGTGACTGCAATCCTTCGTCTGACATGCCAATGCCCTGATCGATGACAGATACCTCGACAACCTTTGAAATAACCTTTGAACTGACTGTGATGAGGTCATTTTCTTTAGAATATTTGATGGCATTGGAAAGCAGGTTGCGAAGGATGGTTTTAAGCATATCCTCGTCAGCAACAACCTGAATGTCCTCCCCGATGTTAATTTGAGATGCCAGCTTTTTCTTTTCGATGGTCGACTCAAAAAGTTCAATAGTATCACATACAATGGCCTTTAGTTGAATTGGGTGAGGCACAAATTTGATTTGTTGTAATTGCGACCGTGACCAATCGAGTAGATTATTGAGCAGCGTAAATGCTTCGTTCAAACTTTGCTGAAAGAGCCCGGCATACTGACCGACAGTTTGGTAGTTCTTATTATTAATCTCTTCAATTAAAAATTCACTTAAGCCAAGCGATGATCCAATTGGGTTTTTCAAATCATGTGCAATAATCGAGAACAGTCGGTCTTTGGTTGAAATAGCTTCCTTGAGTGCATTGTTGCTGTGACGGATTTTTCGGTTAAAAAAGTAAACCGATATGGCGATCAGTAATGCCAGTATAATTGCTGTAATGGCAATTGTTTGCGTGGTCTTGTGCTGTTTTAGCTGCAGTTTATTAATCTCGTTGATGTGTTCGAGTTCTGCAATCTGCGCGTTCTTTTCATCGATGGAATAGATCGATTGTAACTGCTCAAATTTTATTTTTGCAGCTCCCGACAAGAGGTCATTTTGGATGTTAACCTGTTTTTGTTGTGCGTCGAATGCACGCTTTAAATTATTGAGATCGAGATAGGCTTTGGCCATCTGACCGTAAATTTCCAGTTGTGCTTTTTTCTGATTGTTTTTGATGGCATGATCCAGACCTTTTTGAAGATAGTCGAAGCCTTGTTCCGTTTCGTGCCGCCCCAGATAGCAAAGTCCCAGGTATTCGTTAATCGTTGCCAGGCTCAATAAATCGCCAATTGCTTGTTTCGAGCTTAGTGCTTTGTTTAAATACTCTTCGGCAACCGGGTAATTACCTTTCGCATATTCAATTTTCCCCAGGTTCTTATAAGCATTCGAAATTCCATATTTCGATCCGTTTTCCGTGTAAATTTCTAAGGATAGGTTGATTTCCCGCGAGGCTTCTGCTAAATTTCGGGAGTTCAGGTCTAACAGCCCCAGCTGTTCGTAACAAATGGCAAGGCCTCCTTTTTCGCCGTTGTTTGCCGCAATTTTTTGGTAGATATTCAACGACTCCTCAAAATATTCACGCGCTTTAGCTTCCAATTTTAAATCGGCATAAATCCGGCCCAACATGTAAGCAGCCCAGCCGTAACCTTCAACGAAATTGGCTTTTTCGTAGTTTAGTTTCGACTTGATCATATATTCAATGGCCCGGTCGTACAACCCGTTGACGCGATAAATGTTGGCCATCATGGAATAGGTCGATCCCATGGTGGCAAAATTTTGCGACATGCGATTATATTGCAGTGCCTTGTTATAAGCTTCCAGCGCCTCCAGCTGCTTCCCTTTCGTGTAAAGAATTAATCCCTTGTAGTGAAGAATTTCTCCTTTGTACCATGTATTCTCAATGTTGTTTGAAATGACCAGCGCACTGTCGTAGTAGGATTCCGCAAGAGTCATCTGTTCGTGTTCCTGGTAAATCCGACCTAGTGTGAAATACGAGCGCATTTCAAGATCTTTGTTTGTCGCTTTTTTCGAATTAACCAGCGCTTCCTGACTCAGCGAAAGAGCTTTTTCTTTATTTGATTGGGCGAGTTTTAGGGAAAGCTCAAGTTGGGTGGCAATCCTTTTTTCGCCGTGTTGGGTTTCGAGTGCCTGCTGAAGACTATCGGTGACTAGTGTAGAGGGTAATTCGGCCCTGACTATCGACGAGAATATAAAGAGGTGTAGGAAGACTGCCAGCAGCCCCCGTTGTTGGATCGATTTCATTCACGCGCAATTTTTGTCTCGAACTATCGCTTGGTCTTGTTATAGGAATGTGTCGGAACGTAAAATAAATTTTCCGATGAATAAGTTCTCTGTTTAAACCTGGTCCTATTCTTTGTTGACCAAATAGGCTTTCTGATAATTCTTAATGTGAGCCAATATACATATTTTTTAGCTTCGGTCTTCGGGTGAAGACCGGCATTCTACGGAATCTTAATGAATGATAGCGAAATAACCCAGCACTTGGTTTACCAGCCGGAGGAAGTACTTTAACTTGTGTTTTTTAGGGACCGGAGCCCTAGTGTCAATGAAATGTTCGCGGACACATTTTTGGCAATTCAGGGTAGAACCATCTCTTAAATCACTATCTTTAGCGGTCTAAATCAACCTTTATCCAATTATTTAACCATGGTAAGACGTTTGTTTTTATTCCTGGTGGCCCTGTTGTTCGTGATAACGAGCCATGCAGAAACAATTTCGTCTCCAAGCGGAGACTTTCAATTAGCCTTTTCGTTGAATGACGAAGGAATTCCGGTGTATGAACTGATTTACAAAGGAAAGACCCTGATCGGACAGAGTGAGATGGGATTTCAGATTCATGCCGGCTATAATTTGTACAAGAAATTCAAGATTGTCGGTAAGGAGGCTAACACAAAAGATGAAACCTGGCATCCGGTACTGGGAGAGCAGAAAGATATTCGGAACCATTATAACGAGTATTTGGTGAAGCTGGAACAGGACAGCACCGGCTTTCTGATGAATATTCGCTTTCGTTTGTTCGACGATGGACTGGGCTTCCGTTATGAGTTCCCGGTTCAACCGATTCTTCGTCATTTCATTGTTAAAAAGGAATATACCCAATTCAATTTGGGTGAAGACGACAAGGCATTCTGGATGCCCGGAGACTTCGATTCCAACGAGTATCCAACCAACACGTCCAAGTTATCCGAGATTAGGGGAATGATGGATCAGGCCAAAAAGGCAGGACTTGCTTGCCAGTTTTTTGCTGAAGGATTGGCCGTACAAACCCCGTTGATGCTAAAATCGCCCGAAGGTGTGTACGTAAACATTCATGAGGCGGCTTTGGTCAATTACCCGGCTATGGTGTTGAATGTCGATGACAAGAACTTCATGCTTTCGACCCAGCTCGCACCCGACTACGAAGGAAATAAAGCCTATGTGCAAACCGGATCTACTACGCCCTGGCGAACCATTGTGGCCAGCGATGATGCCCGCGATATTCTGGCTTCAAACTTAATTTTGAACCTGAACGATCCGTGTACCTACAAAGACACTTCGTGGATTAAGCCCTGCAAATACCTTGGTGTATGGTGGGAATATTTCACCGGCGGTGGCTCAACCTGGGCCTATTCGGACGAAAATAATATTGTGATTGGCAAAACGGATTACACGAAGCTGAAGCCAAACGGGCATCATGGTGCCAATACCGAGCATGTGAAGGAGTACATCGACTTTGCGGCGGCCAATGGTTTCGATGCTGTGTTGGTGGAAGGCTGGAATGAAGGCTGGGAAGACAACTGGGCCTATATGAAAGAGCACATCTACAGTTTTACCAAAGCTTACCCCGACTTTGATGTGGCAGAGCTGCACCGTTATGCGGCATCGAAAGGGGTGAAGATTATCATGCACCACGAAACAACCTCGTCGGTAATCGACTATGAGCACCAAATGAAGGATGCTTTTCAGTTTATGGTGGATAATGGTTACAATGCAGTGAAGACCGGTTATGTGGGCAAGATCATTCCGCGTGGCGAACATCACGACGGGCAATGGATGGTGAATCACTACCTGTATGTGGTGAAAACGGCTGCCGATTATAAGATTATGGTGGACTCTCACGAGGCTGTACGGCCAACCGGATTGTGCCGAACCTACCCGAACTGGATTGCCCAGGAGTCGGCGCGAGGAACTGAGTTTGAGTCTTTCAGCGGAAACCGCCCCGACCATACTACCATTTTACCTTTTACCCGCCTGATGGGTGGCCCGATGGACTATACACCGGGAATTTTCGAAGGCGATCTGTCAGTGTATGGCAACAATAAGGCCAAATTAAGTACGACTTTGGCCAAGCAGCTGGCCTTGTATGTTACCATGTACAGTCCTCTGCAAATGGCTGCCGACCTGATCGAAAATTATAAGAAATATCCTGATGCCTTCCAGTTTATTAAAGATGTGGCTGTCGATTGGGACGAAACACACATTTTGGAAGCCGAACCTGGCGATTATATTACCATTGCCCGTAAGGCAAAAGGGAAAGATGCCTGGTT
>NZ_JBZQJF010000183.1:0-25038 GCF_059905295.1 Mangrovibacterium sp. | reverse complement strand
CTCTCCGATGCCAGACTAGCCTGAATTTCCATTGGCTTCTGTTTTTCAATATAGACCAGGCGCCCGGCAAGTCGGTTCAAATGATCATCCAAAACCAGAAGTTGACAAATGCCCTCCGGGAACCCATCCTTCGGTATTTTCAATGCCAAGGCACCTTCCAGCGTACCATCGGCAGCCCAGATAACCTGATGCCCGCAAAAAGCCACCAATCGAACACGTTGACTAGCCACCCCTGCCGCTTGCAAAGCACAATAAATAAATTGATCGTCGGTGCGTGTTAATGCCAACGAAACACCATTCTGCTGCGGAGTTGGTAAATCGAACACCTGGCCTTTACCTGGCCCATCAATAATCTTCAGTTGATAAGCCTCATCAACTTTCGTACTTAACGGAAAAATTCCGTAGCCAGGCATCATAGTCTTCACCTGCAGCACCCGCTCATTGCTACCTTTCAGCAGCACCTCCGCCTTTAACGTTATTGGCTGCTCAAAGCTATTTTCGACCCGAAAAGCAACCTTTTGACTTTTACCGGCAAGCAACGAACCTCCTTCAGCACCAAATACCACCTTTACTTTTTCGGTATCGGTATGATAAGGAGCCGCAAACACCTGCTGCCTTCCATCTATTAAAACCAGATTCAACGGAACATTAAACGGACCGGCAGGCAATTCAATCTTTAAGCGCAACAAGCCTTGTTCGTCAGTTTTTGCTTTTCCTTCAGCCACTTCTTGTACACCATCTTTCAGAATATAACTCAGCTTACCCTTAAAGGGTGTTCCGTCCAAATCAGAAATCATAAAAGACAACTCATTTGCCTGTCCTGCGGTTAAAACCAGATCATCCGTTTCCGGTTGCACAAGCAAACCATTCAGGTTGAAATCATCAACATAAATGGTCTTCATAAACAACTCGTTCGCCTTCACCGTAGCACCGCTGTAGGCCACCAAGACATAACGTCCCGGCTCACTATCCTTCGGAAAATTGAAATCGCCGTTACACAGTCCACCAACAAGCTTGTATTTATCCTCGTTTATTTTCTCACCTTCCTCATTATACAGCGCCACCACCAGGTTATCGCTCACCGACCCTAATCCGGTAACCGACGGATTGCTTACAAAAGCACTAAACCAAACAATGTCGCCGGCTCGGTAAACATCGCGGTCGGTTTGTACAAAAATGGCTTCGGAAGGAAGCTGATCAAAATGCTTCGCCAGCATCTTATTCACCTGATCGGTAAAATTGCCCTGAGCAGAAACACGGACAACGCAAAATAAAAGCAGCAAATTAACTAGATGTTTCATGGGTTGATGGGTTTATTGACTATTCGGTTTTGTATCGTCGCCTAAGGTTTTCAATGCCTTTCGCAAATCATCCGTGGGCTGAATAATATTGTAATTACCCCAAAACGCGGGGTCGTAATCCTTAATAATATCGGTAAAAATATCCGATGAATGAAATTGCTCCTCCTTCGGAAACCGGCGCAAACGGGTCGGTTCATGTTTTGTAATCAACAAGTCAGAAACGCTGTGAAACACTGAATTCACCTGATCCCTCCGGCTGCGAACCCGAAAGCTGACAGATGACTGAGCAGTATTCAGGTACCAAAGTCCTTGGTCTTGCCGATAACTCACCTGGTAATCTAAATTGAGGGCTCGCACATTAAAGCCTTTGGGCTTTTTCCGGATGAGCTGATTTCGGGCAATACGCATCCCATCCCGCGATAAGCTAAACTCGGCATGCACCAAGGCAAAGCTTTCCTGATCAATAAACAACTTCCCCTTATAAGTGAGGAACTCATTCTTTCCTGTGGGGGTAAAATGAATCACATAAGTTGGTCGCCCCAAATAGTCGATCATACTCCCTGCCTCATACCGGTAGGATGCCCTGTATTCCAAGTTCAGAAACGAGTCCATTGTCTTCACCACATCCAATTGCAAGGTATAATAAGGGCCCCCTTGCATCTTAAAATCGACCCATTGAAATGTTTCCACATCCGGGCTTTTCCGTCCTTTCAAAAAACGAATCTGGTCTTCACGCAGCGGATGGTCATACGGTGCTTTCAAAAGCTGGATTACCGCCTCCGAAACATTCATATATTCATCATCCTGGGTAAGCACTTCCCGGTAAAAAGCGGTCATCAGTCGGTTATCTTTCGAATAATTTTTCGGAATATGATCCAATAGTTGATCCATCACCCAAAGAGGCTTAATCGCACGAACTTTGATCTCCTTCAGTTTAATATTGACAGGCTTCAGTAAAAGTAAAACCGGCTTTTGAGACAAACTATCCGGACTAAGAACTTGCTGCTCGTAGCCCATGCTTGACACCAAAAGCTGCTCTCCCCGAAACCGGGCCGGGATTTTCAACTCGAACCAACCTTCTTTATTGGTTATGGTTCCAAAGGGTTTATTTAAAATTGAAATACTGGCAAAGGGAACCGGTTCATCGTAATCACGGTCGCGAATTTGGCCTCTGACAACCTGATAATTCAACGCTAGAGAATCCGAACGAATCCCGTACTCACGCAAGCGAATGACCAATTGATTTTCAACCTCCTCAAACTGAAATTCCGATCCCAGCAAATCATTCAGAATAGAACCCAGAGACTGTTTGTCGTAGCTGGCTGTCACGAGCTGTTCGGTATTCAAAATAGTCGGGTCGTACGAAAAGTTGGCCCCCGCCAAAGCCGATATCCGATTCAACACCTGATCCAAAGGTTCGTCATCAACCACCAAGCTAATCTTCTTCGATAAAATAGAAGCCTTTTGATCCTGTGCTGTAGCCGCAAAAGCAATACAACAAAGGATCAAAAAGCTAGTTATTTGGTGGCATTTCAACATTAAAAGACTTTTTCCAGATAAAAGGTCGTTTCGATTTCCTGCCCCTCCCGAAGAACCGTCATATCAATCTTACGGTCTTCCTTACTCATCAAGATCAAATTTATATCATTTAATGATAAACTCTTATGACTTGAATGATTCAGCGATAAAATCTGATCATTTTCTTTCAAACCTGCGCGTGCACCGGGCGAGCCTTCACGCACCTGATCAATTGTAAACACAGGCAGTCCAGGGAAAGGATTGGAAATTTCGAGCCCACTCATGTTGTAATTAAACTCCTCTTTGACTTTATTCGTCGGACGTAGTTTAATCTGGCTGTTCGGGTAATCAATCGTTACATAAAACCGCCTCAAAATCTCGGCTCCTAAGGTCCCGTTCCGATCATCGCGAATAATCTGATCAACCAACTCTGTCTCTGGAAACGACACGATCGGTTCATTCAAAATCAACGGACCAACCCAAATTCCGCCAATGCGTCCTTTTTTGCCGTACAAATCGCCATTTAAGCCACGGCCCAGGAAGGTCTCAATATTTTTATCGGGTAAGTTAATCCGATCGTCCGAGCTGGTTGATAACCAAATCGCATCGCTGGCACCAGTATCGACCAGCAATTTCACCGGGACATAGTCATTTTGATCAGTCACAATAGTTGTTCGCACGTACGGCTTATTGTACTCAAAGTGAATCGGCATCACAATATCGCGATTAATAACCCGATCGCGATAATATTCCGGTTTGGTTAAGGTCAGCTTCTGATTGTCATAGTCGATCTCCACCACAAAATCTTTAAACAGGTCGAAGCCAATTAACCCATGCACCGGCAATCCCAGAATCTGCGAAATTTGAAAATGTTCATCAATAATCATCTGCACTTCCTGGTTATACGAAATCAGACCTGACCCAATTTTCATGGTATTATTACCCGAGCGATAAGCGGTTAAACTTTCGCCTTCTCCCAGTCCTGAGATTTCAACCGGGCGCATGTAATTCAGATTCAACTTATCAACAAAGGGTAACTCAGTGATGATCGGGAACCGCACACCAGTGTCCAGAATGAAGTTCAGAGTATCTGAATCGTTGATAATAACCGGGATGATAATCAGGTTACTGGCCGATTTAAAGTTGATGGTAATACTTTTTGTCCGCTTATTTATAAACTCGAATCGGTTTTTCCCGGGGGTATACTTCACCTTCTTTTCGTAATCAAGCGATTCTTTCAACGGCACATAATCACGAACCACCAGGATATTGTCTTCAATTTCAAAAATCAGATAGTAATCTTTCATCAACCGCTGCAGAACTTCGCGGATGGGCACATTCGAGATGTTCAAAGTAACATTTTTCCCTTCCACCAACTTAGAGTTGTAGGAATAATCGAGCTTGAAATACTCACAAATCCGCTGGATCACATTAGACAAAGGCTCCTCGTTGGCCACAATGGTAATGTTCTGATCCAGGATCGACTTTTTAGGTTGGTCGTTTTGGGCTGAAGCTGTAAACGAAGCGAACATCAATAGGACTGTCGCCAGCACAGCAGCCATTCTCCCACTCCATCTTTTCGTTTTCATAGCTTTATTGGTTTTCTGTTTCTATTTTTCTTTCAAGAGATAACTGGCATCATCAATCTGTTCCACTTCCAGATTATGTGTCATGGCAATTACCTCCAGAATAAACCGGACGGGCCGGTCGTCAAATCGTGCCGTTAACAACAGCTGTTCCATAGCCGGATCAGCCGTTGCTATTTGCACCCTGTACACATTGTTTAATTGTTGTATAACGTCTTCGAGACTTGTCTTATCAAATATGAATGAATGGGTTTTCCAGGCTAAGAAGTTCGGATCAGGATTTAATTCCTTGGTAAATGCAGGAGCATTGCCGCTTAAGACCCCACGTTCTCCCGGCGTAAGAATAACATCTGAATCTGCCGATTTCACGTCATTGGCATAAACCTGCACTTTACCGGTTTGAACAACAACCGACACCTCACCGGTCTTCGGAAAAGTATTAACATTGAAGCTAGTTCCCAAAACCTGAATATTAGCCCGGCCGGCACGGATAATGAAAGGTTTCTCCGGATTCCGTTGAACTTCGAAAAAGGCTTCCCCTTCCAGGCTTACTTCCCGGGTGTTGCCTTCAAACTGATCCGGGTAATCCAGATGACTTCCATAGTTTAAGGTGACAATCGAGCCATCCGGCAAAGTTACTTTGGTCAGTCCGTAATTGTCAGCCACAGCCAGCTCTTCCCGGGCTTGTAACCGATCGCTCTGGTTCATCCATAAAACGGCCGAACCAACCATCAACGCCAAGGCAACAATGGCCACCACCCGCATCCAAGTCCGGCGGAGACCAAAGGTTCCTGCTTTAGCCTCATGATGTATTTTGGATTGCAATGTCGAAAAGTCCCGATCGGCAGAGAATCGCTCTAGCTCAAAGAAAAGATCGATACGCCCGGCCGTTTCGCGAACCTGACGGAGTTCTTCTTCATCCCAATCATCAAATCTAGATTGGTCTTTATCGGCAGGTTGATGGTCAAACAGATGCTTGGCCAAGGCTGCCCATCTTTCGCTTGTATTGTCTCGTTTTGTTCCCATTTGTAATTAAGACAAGGAACTGCACGAACTACCCTGAAGTAAAATCAAAAATATTTTTGAAAAAGGCTGATTCCAATAAGTAAATGGCGGTATTCCTTCAAATCCTCGCGTAATTGTTGTAAAGCCAAGCCCATCTGTGTTTCAACAGTTTTAATCGAAATCTGAAGTTGTTCGGCAATCTCACGGTAGCTCAAGCCTTTTTCGCGGCTTAGCTTAAAGATTTCTCTTCGTTTTGCCGGAAGTGCATTAATGCTGGCTTCTATTTTTCGGTACAAATCAACCTCCATAAAATATTGGCTGGGATGAATCTCTATGTTCTCGGACAAAATCTTCTCCTGGTATTTCTGCTCAACCTTCTGATGATTGGCCCAATTAATTAATTGATTCTTTACGGCCCGAAACAAATAGCTCTTAACCGAACTATGCACCCGAATTTGTTTTCGTTTTTCCCAAAGTTGAACGAACACTTCCTGCACCAACTCTTTACTTTGCTCGTCGTCATGTAAAAGCTGAACAGCAAATAGACACAAGCCCGAATAATAACGACGAAACAACTCGCTAAAAGCTTTTTCATCGTCTCTGCTCAACTTCGAAAATAATTCCAGATCAGTATGCGTGTTCATTTTACCAAAAATAGGATGCTAATTACCAAAGATGGACGAAAACCTTTAAACCCCGGCTAATCTTCACATATTTTTCAACATATGTAAAACAAATGAAGCTGCTAATAGGCCCAAAACCAGCAACAGAGGCTCGCAACAACCTCCTTTTACGTTGAAAAACCAGTAATCCTACAATTTTTTGAAAGAAATTTAGATACCAAACAAGCACATACACCCCTGACTTTCAACTTCAAACAAAACGCACTATAACAAAGCCAGACAAGCCTGCCTAAACTTTTTTTGAATAATGCTTTGAGCGAATAAAATTTCCACTATTTTTGCATCGCTAATTCAGCCACGGGTAAGCAAATCGAAAGGTTACTTCCCAAGACCACACGCCCGGGTGGCGGAATTGGTAGACGCGCTGGATTCAAAATCCAGTGATAGCAATATCGTGCGGGTTCGATTCCCGCCCCGGGTACAAAGGCATCCAGATCGGATGCCTTTTTTTTGTCAAATAAAACTCCCAGCTATAGCATTTAATTTCCAGAAGCAATATATTTGTTTACCACGAAATTCAAAACCTATGATTGTTGTTGATGCTCTCAAAATATTGATAGCTGAAGATGTCGAATCAAATTATTTGTATCTGAACGCTGTTCTAAGCAAAATTAAGGCGGACATCGTTTGGGCCAAAAACGGAAGAGAGGCCATTGAACTCTTCAAAGAACATGGCGACATTGATTTGATTTTAATGGACTTGCAAATGCCTGAGATGAACGGCTATGAGGCTACGAAGGTCATCAAGTCCATTAATCCGTCAATTCCGGTAATTGCTCAAACAGCTTTTGCCATGGCCGAAGACAGAACCAGAGCATTAGCAGCCGGATGCGACGAATACCTCGCAAAGCCTATTCGTTCGAAAGATCTTCTGAATATCGTTGAACGATTTCTCCACGTCTGACTTACATCTGCTTACAAATAATATAAAACGTTCATTCTTTCCGGGAATGAACGTTTTTTCATGCTTGTTTGTAGCATAAAAGCGATCGCATTTATTACATTTGGAGGTTTCTAAAATTAGACAATGGACAGCAAACAATACCTCTTAGACAAACGCTATCTGCAAATGGCTGCAATATGGGCTCAAAATTCTTATTGCAAACGTCGCCAGGTAGGTGCCATTCTTGTCAAAGATAAGATGATTATTTCCGATGGATACAACGGTACCCCTTCCGGATTTGAAAACATTTGCGAGGACGAGAACAATATAACAAAACCCTACGTTTTACATGCTGAGGCTAATGCTATTACCAAGGTAGCCAAATCGAGTAACAGCAGCGATGGAGCTACCATGTATGTTACTTCTTCACCTTGCATGGAATGTTCAAAATTAATTATCCAGGCAGGTATTAAACGCGTTGTATTTACCGACAACTATCGTCTCGAAGATGGAATTGATTTACTTAAACGAGCAAATATTGAAGTCGTTCAAGTTGAAATAGAAGATTAAAAATTGAATACAGAAACAGAGAACCATGAAGAAAAAAATTAATATCTACCTCCCCCTGCTACTTGCCTTGGCTATTATTTTCGGGATCTACCTTGGAAATCATTTAAATCGCCAGGCACCACAACTGGGCTTTCAAAATCTCTCATCACCTAAAACAAACAAGTTAAGTTCGATCATCGACTTGATTTCAAATGCCTACGTGGACTCTGTCTCTACCGACAAAATCATCGAAGAAACCATACCAACGCTTCTCAAAAACCTGGATCCGCACTCAACTTACATTCCGTCCAAAGATATGCAGGAAGTAAACGAAGAAATGCAGGGAAATTTTGGGGGAATCGGTGTACAATTCACGATTTACAACGATACAGTTCAGGTTGTTGATGTTATTTCCGGAGGTCCTTCTCAAAAACTGGGAATCCAACCAGGCGACCGTATTGTAACAGTTAACGATTCAACGATTGCCGGCAATGGCGTAAAAAATGAAACAGTTCTGAATTTACTCCGCGGCGAAAAAGGGACACATGTTGATGTGGGCATTAAACGCAAAGGTATCAAAGACCTAATTGCTTACGACATCACTCGCGGCGACATTCCAATCATCAGTGTTGATGTAGATTACATGATTAACGACAGCACCGGATACGTGAAAATCAGTCGCTTTGCAGAAAAAACTTATGAGGAATTCATGAAAGCAATGAGCGACCTCGACACGAAGGGTGCGAAGCAGGTTATTGTGGACTTACGCGGAAACCCGGGTGGATACCTGATGGCTGTTGTGAAAATGGTAAATGAATTCCTGGACGAAGGAGACCTGATCGTTTACACTGAAGGTCACTCACAACCACGCAAAACATATACCGCAACCGGAAAAGCACATTGGGCGAATAAGCGCGTCTTTGTGTTAATCGACGAATACTCAGCATCTGCCAGTGAAATCTTTACAGGGGCCTTGCAGGACAATGATAAAGGAATTATTGTTGGTCGTCGTTCGTTTGGTAAAGGGTTAGTGCAAGAGCAAATTCCGTTTAACGATGGCTCAGCCTTAAGACTAACAGTAGCACGCTATTACACACCAAGTGGACGGTGCATTCAAAAACCGTATAGTGAAGGAAATGAAGAATATTACCACGACATTGTAAACAGAGCCGTACACGGCGAACTGGAAGTAGCCGACAGCATTCAATTTTCCGACTCCCTGAAATACAAAACAAAAGGCGGAAGAACAGTTTATGGTGGTGGTGGAATCATGCCCGACTACTTCGTTCCGATGGATACAACAGGCTACTCTGATTACTATTCACAGATTACTCAAAAAGCTTTGGTCTATCATTTTGCTTTCGATTATACCGACAGCCACCGGGAAGAACTGGAACAATTAAAAACACCGGAAGCAATTGTTAGCCACTTGAAAAAAGTGGGTATCATGAATCAATTTATTCGGTATGCTGAAGAAAAAGGCGTAAAACGCAGTTCGGCAGGCTTGAAGATCTCCGGTAAAATTATTGAAACACAGCTCATGGCTTATATTGCCCGTAACGCTATTGGAGACCAAGGTTTCTACCCGATTATTCAACAAATCGACAAAACGTTACTGAAAGCAATTAAGCTTTCTGAAGAAAATCAAACGCTCTCACAACTTTTAGCTGTAACAAAATAAAAGCTCAGTCGTCATATGGGGTAAATGTACAAAAAGCCCCATGACCGTTGATGAGTATAACGAAGCTGTAAACCAACACGCCGATGGTATCTTTCGATTTGTTCTGAAGAATATTCGCGACGAAGAAAAAGCACGCGATATTGTTCAGGACAGTTTCGAGAAACTATGGGTACATCGCCAGGATGTTTCCGGTGAGAAGGTGAAGGCTTATCTCTACTCAACGGCCTACCATCGTCTGATCGACTTGGTAAGAAAAGATAGTCGCCTGAGCATCGTGGATGACATTCGGTCCGAAGAGGCCTCATTCGAGCAATACAGCGACCTTCAAGAGGTTCTGAACAGAGCCATTCAACTACTTCCCAACGATCAGCGTTCGGTATTGCTTTTGCGCGATTACGAAGGCTATTCATACAAAGAAATTGCTGAGATCACGCAACTCAACGAATCGCAGGTAAAAGTTTACATTTACCGGGCACGGGTTTTTATGAAGAATTACATTGGGAAAATGGATGTTTTAGTTTGAGAGCGTATGAAAATTAACCGGTCAAATTACGAAAGCTATTTTATCGACTATATCGACGGCATCTTGCCAAACGATCTGGTTGACGACTTGCTGGACTTTCTGAAGGAAAATCCCGACTTGGCCGAAGAATTGAATGCCGTTAAGTCGATTAAACTGGAAGCACAACCACGGATTTTCGCCTCAAAAGAAAAGCTGTATAAATCAACAGCTGAAGTTGAAGCCAGCTTCGACATGCAGGCAGTTGCCTATCTTGAAGGAGATTTGCAAGAAACGAAAAAAAGCCAGTTTCTATTCGAAATTGAGGATGATTCGACCAAACTAAAAAGTTTACATTTACTGCA
The DNA here is from genome assembly GCF_059905295.1 of Mangrovibacterium sp. NCBI lineage: Bacteria > Pseudomonadati > Bacteroidota > Bacteroidia > Marinilabiliales > Prolixibacteraceae > Mangrovibacterium > Mangrovibacterium sp. The sequence goes on along the minus strand of NZ_JBZQJF010000183.1, from coordinate 14,968 downwards.
ACATGCCAGACTTATCCCTGATTTAGCCATTGAATATCCCAACAAAAACGAACTGCTGCGCCGGAAAAACAAAAGAATTTATTGGTGGGCACCACGTGTTGCAGCGCTGTTATTACTCTTTTTCTCGGTGTGGGCTATTGTTCCCCGCCTAAAATCACCCTTAGGCGACAAAACAGTTGCCGAACAAACAACAGTTCAGGAAGCAAGTCCCGATAAAAAACAAGTTGTTGAAATTCCACAACAGACTGCATCAAATTTGGATGAACTCCCAGAAACTAAAACAGACAATAAGGTAGCCACACCACTTGCAAAAGTGGCTGACGAACCGAAAAAGATTGAAAAGATACCCGCTCAGCCTGTTCGTGCGGACGCGCAGAAGCCTCAGTTGCTAGCCATGCGTTCTCCTGTTCCTAATCCTATTCAACCAATTACCGCTAAAGTTGAGCCGGAACAAATAAAGACAACTCAGCTTCATTCAAATTTGGAACCGGCAATTTCACCTCAGCCGCAAACGGTATCTGTTGACGAATACCTGGCACATAAAATTATCAAAGCGCCCAAAGGAGAAGGGTTCACCTTCAACAATGTTGCCAATGCCGGTTTAAACGCAGTCGAGAACCTGTCGAACGATCGATTCAACGTTAAACGAACCGAAAACGGTAAGCTGAAAGAAATTTCATTCGACAGCCGGTTGATTGCTTTCTCCATACCTATCAGAAAAAGTCGTTAAGCCTGTAACAAACGCCAAAGTCTGGCCGTCATAGGGTGGAAGAAAACAGAAACACTAAAAAATTTCAACCTATGAAAAAGATACTTTTACTTCTGGCAATTGCCTTCATCTTTGGCCAGGTTTATGCCCAGGACACAACAGAGGTCAAAATCATCAAGAAAAATATTGTTACCGTGAATGAGGAACCTACGAAAACCAAGGTGACCTTGCTCAATAACAAAATCAGTATTGAAGATAACATGATGAGTGACACAACGGTTATCCGCGTTGGCCGTCGTAATTACGAAATTGTCGAAGGACACAAGGGAACCTATGTAAATGTTACGAAGGACGATAACTGGAAGAAAGAATGGCATAAAAGAAAGAGATTCAACGGACACTGGTCTGGTTTAGAACTCGGAATAAACGGGTTGGCCAATACCGATTACAGCATGTATCCCAACCCAACCAACGAATTTATGGAACTGCGTCAGGCAGCTTCACTAGAGGTGAACCTCAACTTTTTAGAAGCAAATATTTGCCTGAAACCGGATCGTATCGGTATTGTTTCCGGACTTGGGTTGCAATGGAACAACTACAAATTTGACAATTCGCTAAGCATCGATAAAATTGACAATGAACCATTAATTCAACCGATCGATATCGTCGAGAATAACTTTAAAAAATCCAAACTGACAGCTTCATACCTGACCTTGCCTCTGATGCTCGAATTTCAATTTCCTGTAAACGACCACACCAACACCATGTTTATTAGTGCCGGTATGGTTGGAGCTTTAAACCTGGGCGCCCACACCAAGATTAAAAACGACCATTCGAAAGACAAAGATCACGGAAGTTTCAATATCAACCCATTCAAATATTCAGCCATTGCCCGCGTCGGCTTACACAACTTTTCCCTTTATGGAACTTACAGCTTTTCAAGCTTGTTTAAAGAAGACCGCGGACCGGAAATGTTCCCCTTTACAATTGGTATAGCTCTCGTAAACTTCTAAGAATAATCCTCAGAAAACAGCAATAAAAAGATCTGCTCGTGCAGGTCTTTTTTGTTTTCAAACTCAAATCACCTAACTTGAAAGAGCGCAAAAACACATCAAAACCAAAATTGATCGTTACATTTGTACAAACGCCGGAATCTAAAAGATCAAATTTGTGAAGAAAAGTTCCCTCATAATCAGCCTTCTGCTTCTGCTTTCATCCTTCAATCTGTTGAAGGCACAAAATACAGGAGCAAAGGAATCAGTGCAAGCAAAGCAAGATTCAATTCAGGAACCCTTACGCTTTGACATCCTTAACGGTGACAATTTCAACTTCTGGGAAAACCGTTTCAAAGGGAACTGGGCCGGTGTTTTTATTGGTGTAAACGGCTTTGCACAACCCGACTATTCAATGTACGCCGAAAGTGTCGATGGTTTTATGAAACCCACACTCTGGAAATCGAATTGTCTAAGCATTAACCTGATCCAGATATCTACACGCTTACAGAGAAACCGAAACTTCATTGGATTGGTAACCGGCTTGGGTGCCGATTTTCAGTCGTACCGGCTCGACAAGGATTACAGTTTGCAAAAAGGTACAGACAAAGTAGAACCCGTTGCTTTAGCCTACGAAGATAATCTGAAATCGAAATTCTCATCAGTTTACCTGAGTGTCCCACTGTTGATCGAATTCCAGATTCCTGTTGGAAATTTCGAGAACCGAATCTATTTCTCGACCGGTGTTATCGGAAGCCTCCGTCTGGATACACATACCAAAGTCAAATACAAGGTCGACGGGAAGAAAAAGAAGCTCAAAGAACCGGATGATTATTACCTGCGCGATTTTCGACTGGCCGGAACAGTACGCATGGGCTATCGCTGGATCAACCTGTTTGCAACTTACGACCTTCAGCCCCTATTTAAAGACGGAAGCGGCCCTGAGATGTACCCATTTACAGTCGGTATCGGCTTAATTACCTTCTAAGCTGAAAAGCTGATAAATTTACTATTCACTTCAAGCTAAAAGCCTTAATTTAGCCCTGAACTGAAAACACTAAGAAATGAAACTTTTATTAAGCAGTAATTCGACAATGCCGGGTGAAGAATACCTGGGATTCCCGATTCCATATATCAAAAGCTTTTTGGGTGAAAAACCCGTCAAAGCACTCTTTATCCCTTATGCAGCAGTTACATTCAGCTTCGACGAATACGAGGAGAAGGTCAATGAAGCTTTCCAGCGTGTTGGTCATAGCGTTGTGGGAATTCATCATTTCGATAATCCGGCAAAGGCCATTGAAGATGCTGAAGCGCTTGTTGTGGGCGGCGGTAACACCTGGCAATTGGTACGTATGCTGCACGACCAAAACCTGATGATGGCCATTCGACGCAATGTGCAAAGCGGAACACCGTATATTGGTTGGAGCGCCGGCTCGAATGTAGCTTGCCCTACCCTGCGAACAACGAACGACATGCCCATTATCGACCCGACGAGCTTTAACACAACCGGTTTGGTACCTTTCCAGATCAATCCGCATTATACCGATGCAAACCCCGAAGGCCATGCCGGCGAAACCAGGGAACAACGCATTGCTGAATTTATAGCCATTAACCCGCTGACTTATGTGGTTGGATTGCGCGAAGGAACTTTGCTGAAACTGGAAAATGATAAGCTGGATTTAATTGGTAACCGTTCAGTCCGAATCTTTATGCAGGGACTGGAAACCTACGAATTGAATCCTGGAGATGATTTAAATTTTCTACTGAAATAGACCGAATTTTGACTGTAAGATACAGAGACCTCGAATTATTTCGGGGTCTTTTTTTTTAATTCCGTCATGAGATTCCCAAACAGAATTCGTGAAAATAAACCTGAAGAATTATTTCTTGATCGAACGAACCGGGTACCAGGCAGCTAAAAAGCCAATAGCAATCACAATCATTACCGTTGCCAACACATCGAAAGCCTGGAGCTTAACCGGATAGGCAGAAATGGCAAATCCACCTCCTCCGGGCAGTTTTAAAAGCTCATACCGACTTTGGGCCCATACCAGTCCCACTCCGGCAATCAAGCCCGCTATAGCTCCTGTAATGGATATCAGCCAGCCTTCAAATAAGAAGATCCGCCGAATCAGACTTTGGTTGGCACCCATGCTCTCCAAAATGTAGATATCGTCTTTTTTATCGAGGATAATCATCGTGAGTGAGCCCAGTAAGTTGAACGAAGCAATCACCAGGATGAAACTCAGGATTAAGAAGCTGGTCCATTTCTCCGATCTCATCACCCGGTACAGAAATTCGTGCTGCTGGTAACGATCCTGAACCTTGTAGCCATCGCCCAGTAAAGCTTTTATCTTAGCCTGAATATCGGCAAGCTCAACACCGGGTTTCAACTTCAACTCGAGTGAGGTTACCCGACCATCCATCTGAAAGATTTCACGGGCAAAATCGATCGGAACCAATATATATTGGGCATCAATTTCCTGCTGAACCGAGAACACGCCACTTGGAAACAGGTAATCATGGTTAAAAGCATTCTGAAGCATCGGACGACCAGGCTGCTCGCGTTTGGGATAATAAACATGAATGGGATTAATAAAATTGAGCCCCACCCCCAGGTCGACGGCTACCCCTTGCCCAATAACCGTAAACATCCGATTGTCGTTGGTTAAGGCAAACTTCCCGTCGATGATCATCGAATCCAGTCCCGAAAATTCAGCGTAATCCGTCTCAACACCTTTCACAATACCGTATTTCTGGCGGTCCTGATATTGAAGCAAGGCATTGTCTTCGACCACCTGCATAAACTCAGCCACCCCCTCCGTTTTCATCAGTTCCTGAATTTCAGGCCTGTCTAAGGCAAAGCTCTTCCCCTCAACAGCTGTAATTTTCAAATCTGGATCGAAGCTCGAAAGCATCCCCTGAATGAAATCATCAATCCCGTTAAAAGCCGAAAGAACCACAATGAGCGCCAGCGTACCAACAGCAACCCCAACCACCGACAATGCCGAGATGAGGTTGATGACATGAACCGATTTTTTCGAAATCAGGTAACGGCGCGCTATTTGGAGGGCGAGTTTCAACTATTTAAAAGCTTTAACAATCAATCCGGAACCCGTGGCATGCGTTCCCTTTACATCGAAATAGTTTAGAATGGCTGAAACAGGGAAAGCAATGATGTAGTAGAAAGGCAGCAAGATGAAAAACAGCTTGCTTACCCCCAATAGTTGAATCGGGTATTTCATCGATAAGCGCCAGCTTATTTTGCCGGGCTTGCCGTACGAGTAACGTGCTTCAACCTTCGAAAAACCGGCTGATTTCAGCTTATCTTCAATCTCCTGAATGTTGTAACCATCACGCACATGCTCATCGATAAAGCCATGTACACCGTCTTCCTCGTGATCGTGGTCGTGGGTATCCGAGCCCCCTTGGTCCGAAGGTGTTGAAATCAACACTACCCCACCCGGTTTCAACGATTTATAGAAGTTTTTGAAAACCTGCACATCTTCCTCAATATGCTCCATCACATCGATAGAAAGCACCAGGTTAAAGGCTTCCGGTTTTTCAAATTTGGTCAGGTCGGCCTCTTCAAAACGAATTCGGTCCGACTGTTTTATCTGCGTGAAAAAGTGATTGCAATCGGCAATTTGCTCTTCCTTCACATCCACTGCCAGGATCTGTGATTTCTGAAAAAGGCGGCTCATGCGATAGGTATATTGTCCAAAACCTGAGCCGGCATCCAAAATGGAGCAATCGGCCGATAAGGGCAGCTCCTTCAATTCTTTACGTACATGCCAGGCCCGCAAAAGCAATAAATCGAGCAGGCGGTAAAACAGTTTTCTCAGTGCCGGAGTTTGATTAAAAACCTTGCCCAGCGAACGTTTTATAGGGTCGTATTGCATTGTTCAGTTTCGAGTTTCAAGTTTCGAGTTTTCAGTTTCGAGTTGTACAACTGCCAACTGTGACTGCTAACTGTAACCAATTTAGGATTTCAAGAGGCTATCAATATTTTCGATGTAGTCGAGGCTGTCGTCAACATAGAATTCCAATTCGGGAATAACGCGAATTTGTTTACCCACTTTACGGCCCAGCAGCCCGCGAATTTTCGGGTTTTTAATGCGGATTTCCTTCAACACCTCCTTTACATTATCCGAAGGGAAAATACTGAGGTAAGCCCGTGCCAGCCCCAAATCGGGAGTTACACGAACCACTGTCACACTGATCATTTTACCCATAAACAGGGTGCGTGCCTCGCGTTGAAATATCTCGGCCAACTCTCTTTGAAGCAGTCGACTTATCTTTTGTTGTCTTGTTGATTCCATTCTCGTGTTAATATTGTCTGCGCCAAAGTTAATCAAAAATACCAGAAGGTCTGATTTGAATTAATTTGGGCTGAAAATGTACATCATTAATTGCATGGCCAGTGGTGGCGGTCAGGTAAATGTGCGGTAACAAGGTGTTGCCCATGGCGGCTGGCAAACAAATGTGTCGCAACAATGTGTTGCCCGTGACGGCTGGCAAACAAATGTGTCGCAACAATGTGTTGCCCGTGACGGCTGGCAAACAAATGTGTCGCAACAAGGTGTTGCCCGTGACGGCTGGCAAGCAAATGTGTCGCAACAAAGTGGGGCCCGTGACGGCTGGCAAGCAAATGTATCGCAACAAAGTGGGGCCAGTGGCGGCCGGCAAACAAATGTATCGCAACAAAGTGGGGCCCGTGACGGCCGGCAAACATTTCTTTTCCTTCGATGAAAGAAACGACAGTCACAGCAATAAAAAGCCCCTCGCCAGATTGCTTGAACGAGGGGTATCTTTTGCCGATTTACAGACCGGGTGACTCAAGTCACCCGGTCTGTGAAAGCAACAGCCTATTTCGGCAGCGGGTAGCCTTTCAAAGCTTCAAGGTTCTCCGCAATTTCGTGTTCCGGGTATTCGTAATCCGACAAAGCGCCCGACATGTACTTGTCGTAGCCCACCAGGTCCATCAAACCATGGCCCGAGAAGTTGAACAGGATTGTTTTCTCCTTGCCTTCTTCCTTCGCCTTCTTGGCCTCGCGGATAGTTGCCGCAATCGCATGGGTAGTTTCCGGAGCCGGAATAATGCCTTCAGTTTTGGCAAACAGCAGTCCTGCCTCGAAACACTCGCTTTGGTGGATCGCCTGGGCTTCCATCAGTCCGTCGCGCAAGGCACCACTCACCAGTGGAGCCATTCCATGGTAGCGCAAGCCACCTGCATGAATTGGTGCCGGAATGAAGTTGTGTCCCAAACTGTGCATAGCCAACAGCGGTGTCATTTGCGCCACATCGCCATGATCGTAAATGAAAGGCGCTTTGGTCAGCGTAGGGCAGCTGAAAGGCTCGGCACCAATAATCCGGATGTCGGCACCATTGATTTTATCGTACATGAAGGGGAATGACAGTCCGGCGAAGTTGGAACCACCACCACAACAACCGATCACCACATCGGGCTTTTTAATGCCCACTTTAGCAAGCTGTTTCTTGGCCTCAAGACCAATAATGGTTTGGTGCAGCATCACGTGGTTTAAAACCGATCCTAAGGCATAGCGTGTTTCTCCTTTCGGGTCGGTCACTGCAGCCTCAACAGCTTCGGAAATGGCAATCCCCAACGATCCCGGGGTATCCGGGTATTTGGCGAGGATATCGCGACCGGCTTGTGTCTCGGTACTTGGGCTGGCCACACATTTTCCGCCCCAGGTTTGCATCATCATTTTACGGAAAGGCTTTTGGTCGAAGCTCACACGCACCATATACACTTTACAGTCGATGCCACCAATCAGCGCGCAGGCAAACGACAGGGCCGATCCCCATTGTCCGGCACCGGTTTCAGTGGTCAGGTGCTTAATGCCAAACTGCTTGTTATACCAGGCCTGGGCAACAGCCGTGTTCGGCTTGTGACTTCCGGCAGGCGACACACCTTCGTTTTTATAGTAGATTTTAGCAGGCGTTCCCAAGGCTTCCTCCAACTCATAAGCACGAATCAGCGGGCTTGGACGCCAGCGAAACAAGATCTGACGGATTTCTTCGGGAATATCGATCCAGCGTTCCTGGCTCACTTCCTGCTCAATCAGGTTCATCGGGAACACAGGAGCCAACATTTCAGGCGTAACCGGCACTCCACCGGGACCCAGTGGTGGGTTTAGCGCTGTTGGCAGATCGGGTGCCAGGTTATACCATTGTTTAGGCATGTCGGCTTCATCCAAAAAAATCTTCTTTTGTCTTGTCATAATTGTATGTTTAAAAGGTTTTTAATAAACGAAAAAGGGACTTGCCGCATCAACAGCAAATCCCTTTTCCCGCCTTCAGTAGGAAACAAAAACAACATCCCGCACTTCGTTTTTCACGTTGCGCCACGCTTGCTCTTTTCCGAATAAAGGCGATTGGTACATGTATTTTTTGATTTAGAGTTCTAAAGCTAGGAAATATTTGGGGAAAAGAGGAACGGAAAAGCGGGGAAAATCCACTAGATTTTGGCATTTATTTTCCAGGTCAGAACGTCAATGGTTGTCATTCACAGACATTGGTCATCCGTGGTAAAAGTCCGGGGAGCTCTATAGTCGGACATCCGAAAATCCGGTTATTCGTGTCATCCGGCAATCTAATCTTCAAAATAAAATTTTGTGTTTCAAGGAATCAGGTTAATTTTGCTGATCGAATTAATCAGAACCTAATTTCAGGTCCTGATCATCCGTTGAGTAAGCTTGAAAATTACGGTTTGCCAACGGGATTTTTTAATCTCTTACTTACACTGAAAATGAGTAAACCAATCGTAGTTAGCGGCATCAGGCCAACCGGGAACCTGCACCTGGGAAACTATTTCGGCGCAGTACGCAGCTTTTTGAAAATGCAGGAAGAATACAATTGCTATTTTTTCATTGCCGACATACATTCACTAACCACACACCCAACACCTGAGAACCTGCAAGCAGGGGTAAAACAGGTTTTGGCCGAATACCTGGCTTGCGGAATTGATCCGGAGAAAGCAACCATCTTTATTCAAAGCGACGTTCCCGAAATTACCGAGCTGTATACGTTCCTGAATATGAACGCGTACCTGGGTGAGCTGGAACGAACCACTTCGTTTAAAGATAAAGCCCGCAAAAACCCGGAAAACGTCAATGCCGGTTTGCTGACCTACCCGGTTTTGATGGCTTCGGACATCATCATTCACAAAGCGCAATATGTGCCGGTTGGTAAAGACCAGGAGCAAAACCTGGAAATGGCCCGTAAGTTTGCCGGTCGTTTCAACCGCATGTACAAGAGCGAAGTATTCCCGATTCCTCGTCCGTTTACCTTCGATGGCGGCGACATGATCAAGATTCCGGGGCTTGACGGAAGCGGAAAAATGGGTAAATCGGAAGGTAATGCCATTGCCTTGGTTGAAGATCCGAAATCGATCCGCAAGAAAGTGATGCGCGCGGTTACTGATGCCGGCCCAACAGAGCCGAACTCTCCAAAACCGGAACCGATTCAAAACCTGTTTACCTTGATGGATATCATGACTGATCCGGCTATCGTGAACCAGTTCAATGATGCTTACAATGATTGCAGCATTCGTTACGGCGATTTGAAAAAACAATTGGCAGAAGATATCGTTGCCTTTACTGCGCCCATTCGCGAGCGTGTTAACGAAATTCTGGCTGATGAAGCTTACCTGGCTAAAGTTGCTCAAATGGGAGCTGAAAAAGCCCGCGAATCAGCTCAGGCAACCTTAAAAGAGGTAAAAAGCCTGATTGGCTTCAAGAAACTATTCTAATCGAAAAATTCGAATGTCGAAATAAGAAAAGCCGGTAAAAACCGGCTTTTTTCATGGTCTAAGAGTTACTACGATGGTCTCCTTTTTAGGAGTTATGCTGAATACCGGAGCCTTTGTCCTCGAAATCACTTCCGACGCCAGCTTTCCGATATAATTGAAGTTGAAAATATTTTCCTGCCTCGTCATAATCAAGGTCAGGTCCGGCTTGGTTTCATCGATAAAAGCAGGGATCAGATCGCTAAGCTTTCTATCCGCATCCTCGCGCAGTAATGTCGTCACGGTTGAAACACCGGATTCTTCGAGTATAAACCGAATCTTTTTAATCTTCTTGTAAATCATACTATCCTCTTTATCCATCCTGGCTCTCAATGCCGATACAACATGGACTTCCGCATCGAAAACTTTTGCCAATCGTATGGCCCAGGCCAATTTGTGCTTATAAGGCTGGAAGATATCGACAGGTAACATGATCGTTTTAATATTGAAGGGCTTATCATCTCCGTCGTAAGTTAGTACCGGGCAAAGCGCTTCTCCTATAATCAGCTTGATTCCGTTTTCCCAGGCTGATTGCATTTTGGGTGACTGCTCCAGCTTTTTATTCAGCAAGACCAGGTCGTAACGGAAATGGTTAAGCAGACGAATAATGCTTTTGATCAGCGATCCGGAGCGAACTTTCAACCGAACGAAAGACGGCAATTCTCCCCCAAACTGTTCCATCACGAAAGCTCTAAAAGCTTTACGATGCTGTACTAATCGGGCTTGTTTCCTTATTGGCCGAAACCAGTCGGTCAGAACAGACTCTTCCGGTGCGACAAATAAGAACGTGATATTGGTTTGAAATTTTTCATGTATTTCCTGAGCCCGTAGGATTGCACTTTTACCCTGGTCGTCCAGGGTAATTGGCACTAAAGCCCGGTGAACGTTTGTTTTAATCATAGCTCTAAATTTTAATCGTTACTTTTTGTTTCTGTTTAATTGATCCGGAAAACCAGACTCGACTGTAAAAGCAAATCTCAAGCCATTTAAATGCCAAACAATCAACCACCAACAAATTTTTAGATAAATTAAGAACTCATTGGGTTTAATTCACAACTTTTAAGAAATCCGGGATTAAAAGATAGCCCTAACACTATTTCATGTACCACTAACGTTTATAAGGTAAGCTTGATAAGATGGGCAAAAGCAAGCATGAAAAACAGTTGATTAGTCCTGCAAATATTTCCTGTTTTATGCTTGATTGGATGGATTTTAATTATTTTTAGGCTATGCGCAAAGGGACTCGAAAAGTACTTGCTATTTGCACCGGATTTCTGTTCACATTCGGTTTATCGGCACTGACTCCCACCTACAGTCAGGATGTTTCGTTTTCCCAATATTATGCCAATCCCATGTATATGAACCCGGCTTTTGCAGGAACCATCGGTGCCCCGCGTATTGCGTTACAATACCGCGACCAGTGGCATCAATTTAAAGACGCATACACCAGCTATTCAGCTGCGATCGACTTTCCGGTTGACATCTTACAAGGTGGTCTTGGGCTCTACATCGTTAATGACGCCCAGGCCAACAATATCCTCAACAATTTTCAAATCAATGCTGCTTATTCTGTCCGGGTTAAAATCAATCAGGACTGGTTTGCTCATGCCGGTTTTCAGCTTGGCTATGCTGAAAATTCGCTGAAAACAGGCGATCTGATTTTTGCAGATAACATCGAAAGCAACGGAGGTATTCCGGGAACTTCAGCAGAAAGCTTCGACGAAACTAAAATATCCTACATCGATTACGGGATGGGGCTGTTGCTATACAGTAAGAAGGTTTTCGGAGGCATTGCCGTGCATCACCTCACCGAGCCGGATTTATCCTTTTCCGATGATGATCCCTCCGACAGTAAGTTGCCTCGCAGATACAGCTTACATGCCGGAGCTCGGCTACCCATCTTCCGACACGGCCATTTGCGTAAGAAGTTTGATATCTCGCCGCAGATTATTTTTGAAAAACAAGGCATTTCCGACCAAATCAACTACGGTCTCTTTGCCACCAAAAACGGGTTGACCGCAGGCACCTGGTTTCGCCAAAACTTTGGCACCCGCTACGATGCGATGATTTTTGTGGTAGGGTTTGTAAACTACAAGTTTCAGTTTACTTACAGCTACGACTGGACGATTTCGGATATGGCCGGGCGTACCGGAGGAACAAGTGAAATCTCACTGGCCTTTGTCATCAACAAACGCCGGCAAGCTAACCGGCTGCTCCCCTTCTTCGAACCTTACCGCGAACGCTACGGAAAGCCTTAACGGATTAGCAATACCTGCCCTTTTTGTTCATGACGTTCACCGGTTACATCAATAAAAGCGGCAATCCACACATAGTTGCCCATCGGGGCTTCCTTGCCGGCTTTATCTTTCCCGTCCCAGGGGTTGGCTGAAGAAGTCGATTCAAAGACAATCTGTCCCCAACGGTCATAAATACGTAAAATGAAAGGATTACCATTCTCCCCTAAGCCTTCGGGCATAAACACGGTATTTTCCACAATGTCACTGCCCGGGCGGAAGGCATTGGGCGCTGTAACCCGGTTAAATACCACTTGTATTTGGGTTGAAGTCGAATCTTTGCACCCAAGGTCGGAGCTGGCAATAAGCCAGGCTATATAATTTCCAACCTCGGTATATTCGTGCTGAGGTGCAAAATCAGCCGAATTCTCACCATCACCAAAAATCCAGTAATAAGAATCAGAATTTGTTGAATTATTGTAGAAGGTAACCAAGGGATCATCCGGAGAAACAGTCTGCCGGTCAACCGAAAAAGCGGCAACCGGAGAAGGCTTCACTTCCACCAAAGCATTTTTGGTTAGCTCGGCAGTACAGCCGCTTTCCGCTGATTCGGCAATCAAAGAAACACTGTAAGTACCGGCCTTATTGAATGTTACTTCCAGAGAATCGCCCATAAATACTCCCTCATCGGTCGACCATCGGATACTGCCCAGCCCTTCCGGGTTTGTAACCGTCAACATCGTTTGAAGTGAGTTACAGGCAATAGTCGGGTCTGCTGTAAAATCGACATTTAACACCCGGTCAGCTGCCGAGCTTTCATCTTCTTTGTAAAGCGTATCCCGACAAGGACCATCTTCCACAACTAAGCTGATGGATGGTTTCTGACCGGTATATTCGTGGACCAGCAAAACCACTTCCCGATTCGAAATAGAATCGACGATTTGGGCATACTTAAAGCCCCAATAAAAATGGGCATCATCAGGAGCCGAACCGGTAAAACGAATGGTATCGGTATAACTTTTACAGTAAGGTTTAAAATCGAAGCTAAAATCGGCCACAGGAGGCTCTTTAAACTCGATTTGAAGGGTATCGCCACTCACACAGCCATCATTCGTTGTAATGGAGTAATATACCTCATACGTGCCATAGCCCGGTGCATCGAATACAGCTTCCGAAACCGACTCATTCACCTTATTCAGCCCATTTGAGGCCCAATCAAAATGTCCGCCGTTTTGCCAGAGCGTATCCGGATAACTGGACAAGTCTACATCAACAACTGCACCCGACAAACCGCAGGTCACGGAGTCGGCTGAAATGGTTACCGGTGGATTACCAAAAATGACGACTAAGGCTGTATCTTCATCCATACAGCCAAACTCATTAATCGTGGTAAGCCGGAAACGAGCTGTCGAATCAACATCCAGCGTAGTTCCGGTTCCCAGGTTTTTCCCTTCGAGCGACTGCCAGAGGTAGTCGTAATTTCCTGGTTCTGTTGTAACAGCATTCAGGGTAATGGTAGCCGGTGAACAGTCGTAGAAACGATCAGCCTGAATTTCTGCATCTACCCCTTTGGCAAATTCAATTTGAATGGTATCGCCGCTCACACAACCATCTTTGGTTGTCAGGGTGTAGTAAACCTCGTAGGTCCCCAGCGAAGGTACTGACATCACTGCCATTGAATCAGCCTGATCGCTAAAAGTCACATTCGGATCATCTGACGCCCATTCAAAACCTCCCGGGGCCGTTGTCCACAACGAGTCGGGATAGTTGCCCAAATCGGCTGTAAGGATCGTTTCCAGATCACCGCAGACCAAGCTATCAGCAGAAATGGTTACCGGCGGCTTTCCGAAGATAATGACATTAGCCGTATCGGTTACCGAACAACCGTATTTATTCCAGACAGTTATTGGGTACATCGCCGTTGAATCCACGACTAAACCTGGATCTGTACTCAGACTATCTCCCTCCAGGCTTTGCCACAAGAAAGAAACAGCATCCGACGAATTAGCCTGTAAATTAAATTCATACGGTGAACATTCCGATAAGTCGTCCGGAGTGATATTCAAATCCAGCTTAGGCTTCAAAACATAGACCGAATCGTGTAAAGAGCCGGTACACCCCTCAACTGTTGTCTCAACTTTGTACAAACCTTCCTGTGTAACCTCGATCGATGGTGTCACTTCACCGGTTGACCAGCTGTAGGTATCGAAATAAGAACCCGCGTCCAGCGTCAGGGTATCGCCCGGGCAAAGCAATAGGGTATCGCCGTTAAAATTGATACCCCCGCCCAGATCAAGCACAATATTCAGGTTGAAGCCGACCGGATAACCAAATGATTCCAGATTTCCAAAACCATAGACATAAGCCAAAAATCCTTCGTTTGGATCAACATTCTCCAAGGTATGGTTTCCTGCGGTAAGGATCATTTGTACATAAGAGTAATTCGTTCCTGGAAAAGGAGTAAACGAATAACCGGTTACTGCAATTGTTTGTCCATCCAGACGCAGGTTATCCACCTGATCCGTTGGCGACACAACATTGATATAATGGGAGCTAATCGTTGGCTGGTCATAAGCTTCAAAAGTCACCTTATTTTTACTCTGTGAAATCGAACTCAAAATAATCATGGAAGGATCTCCTGTGGTTCCGTCAACCGATTGCGACTGGCTGAACTGAGCAACCATAATTGGCTTATCGGCTAAAATATGGGAAGGTTGATTGGCATACAATTCAATCTCCTTAAACTCCCCCTTGTTCAACACAAAAGTCCCGTAAACATCAACATCTACCGATGTCTCATCCTCCGAAGCCAAAATACGGTACCGATCCGATCCACGGCTCATCAAAGGAACGGTGAAATACTCTTTACCCCAGGAATAAAGCGGAGGCATTTGCTCGTACAGGTGATCCCAAGCCTCAATAGGGTCTATATCCGGAACAGAAGTTGCCAGATTACCTCCATAAACAGCAACCGGCTTTGTCGACTGAATGAAGCTACCCGTGAGATCACCCTGATTGGGAAGTACACGGTTCAACGACTGAACCTGGTAACTTTGCCCTCTGTTTAGTGTTATACTGAAAGGAACTCCGGCCGGCTTTCCACCCGCTGTTTCTACCGAAGGGGTAATCTCCACTTCGGTATTATCTTCCGTAGCAATAATCAGAAATTCGCTGTTGCGCCCGTTATAGTAGTTACCGTAAAGGTCTTCACTAACATGTGGTT
>NZ_JBZQJF010000182.1:0-12840 GCF_059905295.1 Mangrovibacterium sp. | reverse complement strand
TTCCACCTCTTCCCATTCCGAACAGAGAAGTTAAGCCCGCCAGCGCCGATGGTACTGCATTTATGTGGGAGAGTAGGTCGTCGCCCTCTTTTTAAACCCGTTGTTCTTCTGAGCAACGGGTTTTTTATTACCCCAAACTTTCAGAATAAAATTCCTTTTGTTCGAGCAGGGATTGGTGAAATCCAATTAATTTAGACTTACTTTCCTTGTTAACGGTTAAACGAGTATTACTTGTACCTCTAGCGTGGTCATTTTTGCTAGATCGTGTAATAAATGCTTTTTCGAAGAGAATTAGTTTGCCTTGGAATAGAATGCCCAACCTGCAATTAAGCCTGTTAAATTAGCTGCTAAATCGAGCATTGAGAACGATCTTCCAAGGGGAAGTAACAATTGTAGAATCTCAATACCAAAGCTAAATAACAAGAGTAGTGAAAGAGTTATATAGGGCTTTAGATTTATTTCTTTGGTTGATAGTAGTAATATTGACCAGACGAAATAAAAGGTGAAGTGGACTATTTTATCGAGCTGTGGAATATTGTTGGCTTCGGGAAGGTCGTTCGAAGGCATAAGGCATAGTATTAAAATTACTAAGCCCCATGCGATCGAAAAATATTTGCAATAACGAGGAGGTGGAAAAAGTTTGTGAATTGATTTAAGAGTCATTGGGTCCAGTTTGATTATCCTTCCATTTCCTTCAGGAACTCCTTGATTCTTTGTTCTTCTCGCTTTTCACAGATGAGCAAGGTTCCGTTGGCTTCTACAACGATGTAATCGTTTAATCCTTGCACGATGACCTGTTTTAGTGAATTTGTGTGGACCAAGTTATTGGTACTTTCGTAATAGTTCGTCTTGGTAACATTCGAAACGTTTCCGTTTTTTTTCTTTTCAGATTTTTCCCATAATGATCCCCAGGTTCCTAAATCGGACCAACTGAATGTGGCTTTTTGTACAAACAAATTATCGGCTTTCTCCATTACACTGTAGTCGATTGAGATGCTTTCGCATTTTGGGAACTCTTCTTGTATAAAAGCCGTTTCTTCTTCGGTATATAGTTTTGAAAATCCCTTTTCAAATGTTTCAGCGAGCTTTGGATTGTACTTCTCAAATGCTGAAATAATTGTGGATAAGGACCAAAAAAAGATTCCTGCATTCCAGTAAAATCCTCCTTTTGCTAAATATTCCTTAGCAGTGCTGAGATTTGGTTTCTCTTGGAATGCTTCTACACGCGCAATATCCGCATTTTTGTCAGTTGTCTCAATATAACCGTAACCGGTCTCAGGTCTTGTCGGTGAAATTCCTAACGTTAAAATGGCATCATTATTTGCGATGAAATCCAGTCCTTTTTCCACTTCATTTTGGAAAATATCAATGTCTTCAATTAAATGGTCGGCGGGGCTAACAACAATATTGGCCTGGGGATTCAATTTTTTGATTTTATAACAAGCATAGGCGATGCAAGGAGCTGTATTTCGCATGCATGGTTCAGCCAGGATATTCGAATCAATTAATTCGGGGCATTGCTGTTTGACTATTGCTGTGTAATTCTCGGAGGTTACAACCAAAATATTATCAGGAGGGCAAATGGTTTTGAAACGGTCAACTGTATGTTGGAATAAAGTTCTTCCGGTTCCAAGCATATCCAGAAACTGTTTGGGTCTGTCTGCTGTGCTAACCGGCCAAAAACGGCTACCAATACCTCCGGCCATAATGACCAGATAATTGTTTTTGTTCATTGTTTAATCTTGTTTGGATCTATTATATCCAACAAATATAAGTTGATTGTGTTAAAGGAAAAATAGCTAATAGTTTATTCGCTGGCAATTCCCATTTTTCGCATTAAAAAAATGGCATTCATGGTCTGCGTTATACCTGGACGTAATTTGTAGTCGAATACTAAACGATCGTTTTCAATGGTAATTTCGAAACACAAGGGGTGAATATGCCGTGGATGCGTATGCTGCAAGTCTGGAAGTTTGAGATCGTGGGTGGAAATAATCCCGTTTGCCTGAAGTTTGACCAATTGGTTGGTTAATGCTTTTGATCCTTCCAGCTTATCATTCGAGTTTGTGCCTTTCAACATCTCGTCAATTAAGATGAAGGTCGGAATCCCGCTTTTAATCTGATTTAGGATCGCCTGCAGTCGCAATAGCTCAGCGTGAAAATAAGATTCAGCTTTCATCAGGTTATCGGTAGTCCGCATATTGGTAAAAAGGGGAACAGGTTTTAGCCGGAACGAATCAGCACAACAATGGCAACCATTCATAGCTAAAATCATATTGATGCCGATTGTACGAAGGAAAGTACTTTTACCAGCCATATTCGCTCCTGTTAGGATTATTATTTGGCCCTTTTCGGTCATCGAAAAGTCGTTCCCGATACGGACGTTTTCCCGGATTAAAGGATGAGCCAGATTTTTACCATCAAGGCAAAATTCAGCCTCGGTAAAGGTTGGAGCTACAAAATCAGGATGGTTATAGTTAAAATTTGAAAAGCTTAAAAGTGCATCGAATGTTGCGATTACATCGAACCACTTTTGTAATTCGCCATGATATTTTAAATGCCAACAGTTGAGTTTATAAACATAGATTAGATCCCAGAGGAAGAATGAGTTCGCAAAAATTCCAAACAGAAGGTTTCCCCGATAATCGAATTTGGTCAAGTAAGCCTGAAGCTTTTGAATAATCGAGGATGCAGTTTGTTTTTCAAAAATTAACCTTGATTTCAATTCTAGAAGATCGGATGATTCGAGTTCCTTGTCTTCAATATGATGGATTAAAGATTGATACTTTTGCAGGATCTTGGTTTGGTTACCAAAATGAAGATTGTATTTATTGATCGTTTTGTTACTGAAAAAAAGGATGGTTCCGTTAAAAACAGCAATCAGAAGCAGAATTGACCAGTTTACCAAACCAGTAAGATACAGAATAAAGGCTGCAACGAAAACAATGGGGATAAGGGTTATCAGGATCTTAATTTTCTTCGGATTTTTCAGATGGTCTTTCTCCGAGAACTGCTCGAGCAATTTCAAATCCTTTTCATTATCTAAATTCCCTTTGGCTGCAAAATGTTGTCGCCATCTTAAATCATCTTCTAACTCAGCTACTGCCTGTTGCCGGGCTTTCAGGATTTCAATTCTCGTTTCTGTTTCTTTTAAATAATTGGCAAGCTTTTGTCGGCCCAGAGGCGTTGTTGTCCTGTTTAAATATTGAAACAGGCTACCTGTGCCAAAAATATCGAGATCGTATGAATAAGGATGGTCGGAGTTGATAAATTCGTTGCCATCGTAGAAATGCTTAAAAGATCCGTTTAAGGCTTCTATTTCATTTTTATTGATCGAGATTAAACGGTTTAGTAGTCCTTCTCTCCTTTCTTCTGTAATACTTTTTCTCACGATCCGGAAAAAAAGCACACTACAAAAGGTTGCTGAAAATATGGCCGGATAGATTGGCAGATAAAGGAACGATAAAATGATCGCCAAAAAGAAAAGAATCCGATAAATAAAAAAGCGTTGCTGTTTCTGCTTGACTTGGTTTAGTTGAAGCTCATACTCTTTCAAGTCGTCTTCATAAGTTAGCAGTTTTGCACTCATAACTGAAGCCAGTTGAAATGTTGTAGCCTGTTAACGATTATGAAGGTCGAAAGAAGCATGACGCAAAAGAAAATTAGAATATAGCGTAAGTCTTTTGAACGAAGTTTGGCATCGGCTATCATTGGGAGGCCAAGAATGAAAAGCCTTCTGTCGAAAAAGAGAAGAACTTTATACATGAGGTAGCCCAGGATCATTCCGAATGCAACTCCGGTAAGGATATCAAAAGGGTAATGAACACCCAAATAGAGTCGTGTATAACTAACTACGGTAGCCCAACAAAAAATAAGGATGTTGAATTTTCTGTTTTTGAATACATAAGATAGGAGCGTTGCTACTGCAAAGGTATTTGAGGCATGTGACGAAAAATAACTATACATTCCTCCTCTGCTTAATACATTATGAACCAGCCCTTGCATGGTGGGATCGTGGGTTGGCCTTAGCCGTTGAACGGTGTCTTTTATCAATCCGGAAAATTGATCAGCAATTACAATTGAAAGAGCTACGGTAATTAGAATAATTATAGCCTTCATCTTGTAACGTTTTATAATGTAATAGATGAGAACGGCATAAAAGATAAACCAGTACTCAGTGCGCGTAAAAAGAGCCATTACGACGTCCCAAAAGGGAGAATGCATCCCGTTGAAAAAGAAAAAAATAGACTTGTCGATGTCGATAATGCTCTGCATACAATTATTTCGGTTTATTTAGAATTTTCCAGATTGTATCTTTTAACCTCACGATTCCGGCTCCGGTGACTGATGAAATGAAATCGTGGGGAATGTCGTGTAATTCCCGGCTGATCTCTTCTTTTAGCTCTTCATCCAGGAAATCGGTTTTGCTGATCACCAAAAAACGATCTTTATCCAATAATTCCGGATTATATTTTTCCAACTCACTTAATAGAATGAAATATTCTTTTCTGTGGTCTTTGCTATCGGCCGGAACTACAAATAACAACATCGAGTTGCGTTCAATGTGTCGGAGAAAACGCAATCCTAAGCCTTTCCCTTCATGTGCTCCTTCAATAATACCGGGAATATCGGCCATGATGAACGACTGATTATCGCGGTATGAAACGATCCCCAGGTTGGGCGTTAAAGTGGTAAATGGATAGTCACCAATTTTAGGTTTTGCGGCCGAAACAACAGAAAGTAAGGTTGACTTTCCAGCACTGGGGAATCCAACTAACCCGACGTCGGCCAGAACTTTCAATTCGAGAACTTTCCAGCCTTCTACTCCCTCTTCACCTGGTTGTGCATAGCGTGGAGTCTGGTTAGTCGGTGATTTGAAATGGGTGTTTCCCAAGCCACCACGACCGCCTTTAACGATGATGTGTTCTTCACCGTCGTGGGTAACTTCGAATAGAATTTCACCGGTTTCGTCATCTTTAGCCACTGTTCCCAGCGGTACTTCAATGGTTATATCTTGTCCGTCGGCACCAGTGCTGCACTGTTTGCTTCCCGATGCACCATGGCCGGCAAATATATGACGTTGATAACGTAGATGGAGTAATGTCCACATTTGAGCATTTCCCCGAACGATTACGTGACCACCGCGACCACCATCTCCACCATCGGGACCACCTTTGGGGATGTATTTTTCGCGACGTAAATGTGCAGAACCGGAACCGCCATTACCGGATCGACAAAAGATCTTTACGTAATCAACAAAATTATTTTCGGCCATTTTTTAAAAGTATAGATGAATTACAAGATATACAAAAAAAGACGAATGCTGATTTACATTCGTCTTTATGAAATGCGTTTTAAGATTACAACGACTTAACAACATCAGACAAACGAGTGGCAATTTCTTCAATTGTACCCATGCCTTTGATTTCAAATTGTTTGTTTTGAGCGCTGTAATAATTTTTTAATGGTAATGTCTTTTCGTTATAAACATTGATGCGGTTTTCAATAACAGACTCATCCTGATCATCAGAACGACCTGATGTTTTTCCGCGGTTCAACAAACGAGCTACTAATTCAGGTTTGTCAACTTCAAGACTTAACATTCCGGAAATAGGTGTTTTGTTTTCATTCAATAGTTGATCCAACGCTTCAGCCTGTGCAACTGTGCGAGGGAAACCATCGAAAATGAAACCTTTGGCATCATTGGTTGTTTTCAACTTGTTTTTAATCATGCCTATAACAACACTGTCCGGAACCAACTCTCCGTTGTCCATATAACGTTTTGCTTCTACTCCAAGTGTTGATGCTGCTGCAATCTCGTTGCGCAACAAATCTCCGGTTGATAAATGTACCAATCCGAAAGTTTCAATTAAAAATTCGGCCTGCGTACCTTTTCCTGCTCCCGGAGGGCCGAATAAAATTATATTTAACATTCTAAAATAGATTAGGGGATTATTCTGTTACTTTGTAAATATCAATCAGGTTTCGACCACGACCATCGTAATCCAAACCATATCCAACGATAAATTCGTTTGGAATTTCCAACCCGATATAATCCAGATTCACCTCTTTTTTCAAGGCATCGGGTTTCAACAATAAGGTTGCGATTTGTAAATCAGCCGGATTTTTAGCTTTTAGTTGGTCAATTACTTTATTGATTGTAATGCCGGTATCAACAATATCCTCCAATACCACAACGGTTCGTCCGGTCAAATCTTCATTCAACCCGATCAGTTCTTTTACGGTTCCGGTAGTGGATGTTCCTTCGTAGGATGCAAGTTTTACAAACGAAATTTCTGCATCCAGTAATGAAATTCGCTTGAAAACCTCGGCGGCAAACATAAAAGAACCGTTCAAAATACATAAAAAGAGCGGGTTCTTGCCTGCCAGTTTTGTATTCATTTCTTCAGCCATTTCTTCAATTACAGAACGAATTTTTTCGTAAGAAATGAAAAGCTCGAAATCTTTGTCAAGTATGGTAATTTTCTTCATCCTTTTCCCTTTTATCTGGATAAATCAACTTAAATATTAACTGAATATCACTCTAATCCGACTTTTCGTCGCTGAAATTTAAAAAGCTGCAAAGTAACGAAAAAATATCGCTCGGTTGAATGAGAAATGTTGATTATTTTTACTTTAACTTGAAGGATTCGACGAATGATCGTAGTTTTGTATAGCTTGGTTAAATCGGTATAAAAAGTTCAAGCATGAACTTCCGGTACGACAACTTTGTTTTGTGGATTGTTTACACGATTATAAAATAGAAATAATGGAACCAAAAGTTAGTATTATCATGGGGAGCACTTCCGATTTGGGAGTGATGGAGGCTGCTGCAAAGATCATGGATGAGTTTGAAATTCCTTTCGAGATCAATGCTTTGTCTGCACACCGGACACCCGAAGAAGTTGAAAAATTTGCTAAAGGCGCAAAAGACCGTGGTATAAAAGTGATTATTGCCGGAGCTGGTATGGCCGCTCATTTGCCGGGAGTAATTGCTGCGATGACTCCACTGCCGGTTATTGGTGTGCCAATTCGTGCTAGCCTTGATGGTATGGATGCGTTACTGGCGATCGCTCAAATGCCTCCGGGAATTCCTGTTGCAACTGTTGCCATTAACGGAGCGCAGAATGCCGGAATTTTGGCTGCCCAGATGATTTCGTTAGGTGATGCTGAAATGGCTGAAAAGATGGTTAAGTTTAAAGAAAACCTGAAATCAAAAATTGTAAAAGCAAACCAGGATCTTTCAGAAGTGAAATTCAAATTCAAGACAAACTGATATTTAACAGATAGAATTTCTTTGTTCAGATAAGATTTTGTAACTTGATTAAGCGACAAGAGGGTGGGCCGAAAGGTTAACACCCTCTTGTTATGAAAAACCAATTAACCCGAAGACTAACCTGCTTGGTTTGTATTCTACTGTTTCACTGGAATGCTTTCTCTCAAAATGCATTTGTTGTTCCCGCTTCGCTACAGGCGCTCGGTAATTCAGGAGTCAGTTTTCTTCGTGGCGAAGCTTATCAGCTCAATCCTGCAGCTGCTTCCCAAAGTTCCTTATTAGTAGGCTTAAATTATTCCAATCGCTATTTGCTGAAAGATTTTTCAGCGGCTTCGGTCTTTTTCATTACCCCTATTTCAACAAGTCGGTTAATTGCTTCTTACGGGCAGTTTGGAAATGAATTTTACCAGGAGAATTTAACCGAACTTGGGTTGGCGAAAACCTTTGGCCAAAAATTATCCTTTGGACTACTGTTTCATTATTTCTCGTTTCGAATGGCTGAGAGCGATACCCGGCCGAATTTGCTTACCTTTTCTATGGGCTTGCAATGCCAGGTAAAAAGCTTTGGCTTTGGTCTTAGTGCCTTCAATCCATACTCCTTATCCATCAGCTCTACGGACTTTCATCAACAATATCCTTATTGTATTCGATTAGGAGCTCACCAGACCTTTCAAAACAAATTGCTGGTGTCCTCACAAATCAGTTATCACGAGGAGTTCGAATTTAATACCCATTGGGGAATTCAGTACAAGCTGCTCAAACAGTTTCAGTTAAGAGCTGGTTTTCAATCAGGCCAGCCTGAGTGGTGTTTCGGATTCGGGTTCTTATGGGGTAATATTCATACTGATTTAGCATTCTCTCATCATCAGTATCTCGGATTTTCTCCTTCATTCACCCTTTATTACCAGCACCCATGAAAAAACTGATTTTTAGTTTCATATTCATTGTAGTTGCTTTAAATGTTGAAGGGCAGCAGGCCCTTACAGTCTTGCAGGATCGGTTGCAGAGCCTATTGGAACAGGTTTTAGAGGAGGACGAGAATGCCAATGTTGACCAACTTATTAACGATTTGGTTTTGGTTGAAGAATCTCCAATTCGGATAAACTCTGCTGTTGCCGCAGATTTTGAACCCTTGTTTTTTCTAAGCCCTATCCAGGTTAAGGCTTTGTTGGCATATCGCGATGAGTATGGTCCGGTTTTGTCCTACTTTGAGCTCGCTTCGATTGAAGGATTTACCGAACCGCTGGCCGAACTTA
The DNA here is from genome assembly GCF_059905295.1 of Mangrovibacterium sp. NCBI lineage: Bacteria > Pseudomonadati > Bacteroidota > Bacteroidia > Marinilabiliales > Prolixibacteraceae > Mangrovibacterium > Mangrovibacterium sp. Next base: position 4,308 of record NZ_JBZQJF010000182.1, on the reverse strand, counting down.
CAGGGCTATTCTTAAACTTCGATACGGAAACCCCCAGTTTAAAATACCGAAGAATCAGGCAGGAATTGGTTTTCAGAAGTACACGATTACTGGAAGAGCAGGCAGGCTTTAAGAACGGGAAATTTGAGGGATCGCAGGAAAAGCTGTACACCCGTTACCGATTTTCAGGAAAGGCTTTGCAATTTGGATTTACAGCAGAGAAAGATGCGGGAGAAAGTTTCTTTTGTAAATCCAACCCGGAAGGTTTCGATTTTTACAGTGGTTTTGCACGTTTTGAATTTGGAAAGAAGGCAGCTTCGGTTGTCTTGGGAGATTATGTTGTTCAGTTTGGCCAAGGCCTCGTTACCTGGCAAGGATTCGCAATGGGCAAGTCGACTGATGTTGATCGGATTGCCCGGTTTAATCAGGGAATAAAAGCTTATTCTTCGACCGATGAAAATAATTTTATGCGCGGAGTTGGGGCAAATATTCTATTGGGAAAATTTAAGTTTCAACCTTTTGTTTCGTATAAGAAGTTCGATGCAAATGTTGACAGTATTGATGGTGAGAAGGTGTTTACTTCTATTCAAACAAGTGGTTTACATCGAACGGAGTCGGAGATTGCCGCGAAAAATTCGGTGAACTCATTGGTTGGTGGTGCACAGCTTTCATTTCGAACCGGCAATTTGTTGCTTGGTCTAACTGGTATGCACACCCGCTTTGACGTTCCATTGCAGCGGACAGATGCTTTGTATAATCAATTTCTATTTGAAGGCACACAGATTACCAATGTAGGATTCAATTGGCGTTACACGCTGAATAAGCTGTATCTGTTTGGTGAGACAGCTTATTCTGATGGCGCTTTGGCAACAGTTTATGGTTTTCAGTTTCAACCGGTCGGGCAGGTTTCTTTTTCAACTTTGTACCGGAATATTGACAAAAAGTATAATTCCCCAATTGCTGCTGCATTTACGGAAAATAGCCGGGTGAATGATGAAGAAGGCCTTTACATGGGACTGCGGGTTTTACCAGCTGCCGGATTGTCGATTAACGCGTATGCCGATTTCTTTCAATACAAATGGATAAAGTATACCACAGCCGCCCCTGGTAAAGGTCAGGAGTTTATGATCCGGGCTGATTATAATTGTACCCGCTACTGGCAGCTTTATGTGCGTTACTTTTATGAACGAAAACCTTTGAAAGTTAGTTCTGGTCGAATAAGGTACAACAATGATCAAATTAGGCAAGGGATCCGGCTTCAGGTCGATGGTGAGTTAGGTTCTACCTTGGCGGTTCGAACTAGGCTTGAACATTCCTTTTATGAACACGATCACCAGTCTTCAGGCTTTTTTGTTAGTCAGGATTTGGCTATTCATCCTGTCAACAACCACGCGAAAATATGGGTGCGCTTTGCCTATTTTAATACTGATGATTATGATGCACGGATCTATGCTTATGAAAATGATTTGCTGTACCAGTTCTCAATTCCGGCATTTTATGGCGAAGGATTTCGGTCTTATGTAAATGGAAGTGTTAAAATTTGTGAAAAAGTTGAATTTTGGTTCAAATGCAGTCGCACTTGGTTTTTGGGAGTAAATACGCTGGGAAGTGGCAATACAGCGATTGATGGTTCAACCCGAACCGAGTTTAAGCTTCAGTTACGGTTTAGGATTTAAATACCATTTTGTATATTTGCCGCCCTAAATCAACGAAATAAGGATATGATGTGTTTCGACGATATTCGTCCTTACGAAGATCCGGAAATTAATCATTACCTCAATGTTTTATTGAAGGATGATTTATTTCGCCAGGTCTTGTTTTTCATTTTTAATGACGAACGGAAAGTGGAAGAGATAAGTGCGATGCTGGCGAATGTAAAAACCAAGCAGGAGCTACAAGTTCAGTTTATGTATCCGCTTATTGAAGACTGGATTATAAAACGGACAACAAGCGGCGTTACATACAGTGGGCTTGAAAATCTCGATAAATCGAAGGCTTATCTTTTTATCTCAAACCACCGGGATATCATTTTGGATGCGGCTATTTTGAATTTCATTCAGGTGTCGGCTGGTATGAATACCACAGAAATTGCGATTGGGAATAATTTACTTATTTACGATTGGATCAATCACATCGTAAAGTTGAACGGTGCGTTTGTGGTGAAACGTAATTTGCCGGCCCGGGAGTTGCTGACTGCTTCGAAAACATTGTCAGCCTATATCCGCAAAACAATTACCGAGGATAATGTTTCGGTGTGGATTGCACAGCGGGAAGGGCGTACCAAAGATGGGTGTGATCAAACTCAGCAGGCTTTGTTGAAGATGTTAAATCTGAGTAATCAATCAGGCTTTGCTGAAGGTTTTCGAGAGTTGCAAATTGTTCCGCTTTCAATATCGTACGAGCGTGAGCCTTGCGGAATTTCCAAGGTAGAAGAGATTTATAAAAAGGAGCGGGAAGGCTTTGTTAAAACTCAGGCTGATGACTTGAAGAGCATGGCTTTTGGATTAACCCGTCCGAAGGGGCGTGTTCATTTTGCCTTTGGAGAGCCCATTGATGCTCACTTGGATCGGATTGCGAAATGCGATAATCCGCAGGAATGTATCCAAAATCTCGCAGATCAAATCGATTCCTGTATTTATCGGAACTATAAATTGTGGCCCTATAACTATTTGGCTGCAGATTTGTTAGATTGTGGGCCTAAAATAAACGGAGATATTGATGGTGCTTGCAAGGAAAAATTTGCAGAGCTCCTTGAGGACATGGTCAAAACCATTGGAGATGGAGATGCTGACTGTCTGAAAAAATTATTCATGAAGATGTATGCAAACCCCTTACTCAACAAAGAGAAGGTGGTGAGCTCGAAAATATTATCGAAATAAAAAAAACGGCTGTCTAATTAAATTTTAGACAGCCGTTTTTTGTGAAAGTCCCTGCTGAGTTTCAAGTTCCAAATTCCCAGACAACCCGACAACTTCAGATAACAATGACTACCTGATGTCCGGAAAATTTTCCACTTTCAACCCTGTTGGAGATTCCCCGGAATCATGTAGGTTTTTTCTAAAAATGGTAGATTCTTCAAACCGAATGCTGGGAAGCTTCTACGATTGGTAGAAAGCCCAAAGTGGTCGCCGCGGCCTTTCTACGAATTGTAGAAGTGTCAAAGTGGTTGCGGAGAAGCTTCCACAATTCGTAGAAGGTCCAAAGCGATTGCCAGGAGGTTGCTACAATTCGTAGAGCCCTCGCGGCACTTCCGGCGGCAAATTGGCCAACGGTGGATTTGTATTTTGGTGCTCTGATCTGCTCTGGCAAGTATCTACCTCAAATAAGTGGGGCTTAATTCGGAAATGACAGTTTTTATTAAATCTGTCATTGGTAGGACGACGAAGGAGGATGCAATCCTTGAAATGTAGAATATCGAATAATCAATAAGAAATGTAGAAGTAAGAAAGCGCAATTCACTGTCTTCTTCTGTTATTAAAGTTTCGAGTTTTTCTGCCACTTGTCTCCGAACGAGTGGTTTCCGGGTTGGCGTTTTCAACGCCTTTAGTCACCGTTACAAACGATGAACCACTTCCCCCTCGTCTCCGCTATCGCTCAGACGAGGGGGAAAAGGTGACTTTGTCGGGATGGGAGGGGCAATTCAGAAGAATCCACTTTCATCGCTGTTGGTGACTCTCGGGGATCATGAATGTTTTATTTGTTGGGATTTGTGATTATTGTTCCACCACCACTTGTTTGGATTCTCCCGGAAGAATCAGGTTAAGGATGATCCCAACCACCGCGGCTAATCCGATACCGGCTAAGGAGAAATTTCCCCATGAGATAACTGCTCCTCCGATCCCAACTGTTAATACTACCGAAACAATTACTTGATTGCGGGTTTTGGTCATGTCGGTTTTAGAATCGATCAGAGTTTTTATACCCACAGAGGCAATCAATCCGAAAAGAAGCAGCATAATGCCACCTAAAACGGCCTGCGGGATTGTTTTCAGGAATCCACTTACTTTCCCTATTAACGAGAAAATAACTGCTGTAACGGCCGAAATTCGAAGAATAAATGGATTGGTTACTTTGGTCAGACTAATAGCACCTGTTACTTCCGAATAGGTTGTGTTTGGAACGCCTCCGAAGCAACCAGCCAAACTCGTAGCAATACCATCGCCCAGCAAGGTGCGATGAAGACCTGGTTTTTCAATAAAGTTCTTTTCGGCAACTCCCCCGATAGCATACATATCACCAACATGTTCAATGATTGGAGCTATGGCAACCGGAATCATATAGGTAATGGCCCCCCAGCTGAATTTAGGTGCAGTAAAGGCCGGAAATCCA
>NZ_JBZQJF010000181.1:0-5142 GCF_059905295.1 Mangrovibacterium sp. | reverse complement strand
TGTTCGGGCAGCTTTTTTTTTCTAAAAGTCCCTGCTGAGTTCCAAGTTCCAAGTTCCAAGTTCCAAGTTTCGAGTTGCGGCTATAGGACCCTTGTGGAGGTCTGGGGCTACTGCATGTTTCTGGTTTCTGGTTGCTCTTCTCTCAATCGCTAATCGGCAATCAATAATCGTTAATCGTTAACCTTTCAAGTTTCACGATAACCCGGCAACTCTTGATAACAATAACAACAAGATATGAGAGCGCGAAGTAGCGAAGTAGTGCGCATGCAAGTTGGATCTCTCTGTATTCTCTGTTGTAAAACCGGGCGAATAATGATTACTTTTGCCCAAATTTTTTGGCTATGACTCGCGTAAAATTCCCGGTAAAAAAAGAATTGTTCCAGGAGACAACACACTCACCCGCGTTGGTGGATATTGTCGGTTCTGAATTAGTGAAGGATGTTATTGACTTTTGCTTTATTGCCAACCCGTATTATCCAACAGCGGAGATGATGGATGATTTACTGCAAAAGATTCCTGAAATTATTAAGGCTTATCCTTCCAGTAATCCGCGCATCGCTCGTGAGCAATTAGCGGGGGTTATCGGCATTAATCCTGAATTCCTCCTATTGGGAAACGGAGCAACCGAGTTAATTACCTTAATTGAGCAGGAGCTGATTGATGATATTGCCATTCCGGTTCCAACCTTTAGCGAGTATCTGGAAAAATTGCGAAAAGCCAATTCTGCTCGTTTGTTTCAACTTCCGGCTGATCAGAATTATGATCTCGACCTGGATGAATTTGCCGGTTGGATTGATGAAAACAACATCTCTTCGGCTTTGATTATTAATCCCGGTAATCCGACCGGGCAGATGATTGGGTTAAGGGAGCTGAAAAGCTTTTTGAAAAGAATGGCGCATCTGAAAGTTATCTTGCTGGATGAGTCGTTTATTGATTTTAGCGGGATTGAACAGCCCTCGGTAATGCCTTTCCTCGAAGAGTTCCCAAATGTTATTGTCGTGCGGAGTATGAGCAAACACTGCGGTGTTCCGGGTTTGCGCTTAGGCTATTGTTGCACTTCTAATCCGAAGTTTATCCGGCTGTTGCGGCAATTATTACCGATTTGGAACATTAACACAATCGCCGAATATTTTTTGCTGATGCTTCCGAAAACCAATGGTGAATATCAGGAGTCAGTTCGCCGCGTCGTTGCTGATGTGAAACTATTGTATCGCAAATTAATTGGTCTGGATGGCTATAAGATTTATCCAACAGGCAGTAATTTTATTCTGATCCGGATTAATTATGGGGTGAATGCCCGGGATTTGCAAATGCGCCTGCTGGAAGAATATGGTTTGTACGTGCGCGATTGTTCGAACAAGATTGGCTTAGACGATTTTCATATTCGGGTAGCTTCGCAGGGAGCGCAGAATGATGAAAAGCTCGTCAGTGCTTTAGCTGAGATCCGGCAAAGTTTTAGCGAGTAAGCCGGCGATTAGCTGATCACTACGGAGTCGCATACGAAATTGGGGATGATGCCGGTACTTGTAATCCGGACTTTAGCCATCTCCGGCAGTGTGTTACCTGAGAGAACCAAGGCGGTATCAACTCCAAACTTATTACCTCCAATAATGTCGGTATAAAGAGTATCGCCAACCATTAAGATCTCGCTTTTCTTCACTTGTTTTACTTCGCAGGCTCGTTCAAAGGCATACATGAACATTTGAGCATCCGGCTTTCCAAACCGAATGAAACTTTTACCCAAAACTTCTTCAACCAGGTCGGATATGCCGCCAATAGCAACAGCAACATCGTTTTTACTAACCGGGTAGTGGATGTCGGTATTAGCCACTACAACGGGGATATTCCGTTTTCGAAGCAGGTTGATAACTTTATTGATATCCTGATTCCAGTCGAAACCTTCATCGTCCAGAAAAACAAGGCATTTAATGTGGTCGATATCGTCGAGCACAACATCGCGAATCGGCAGGGTCTCCAGCCCGGCATTTTCGATATAGTGTGCTGAATCACCTGTTCCCAGGAATGCGACAGTACCTTCTTTGATTTTCAGAGAGAGCCAGTCACGGGCCAGCATACCCGATGAGATAATTTTGTCGGGGGTGATGCTTTTGATCCCTCGCCGGTTGTAAGCATTCGCCAAGCCTTCCGGTCCTCTCGATGAGTCGTTGGTCACAACAAAGTAGTTGATGTCGTTTTCATCCAGAAAATCGAAGGTACGTTCCACGCCGGGTATGACGCCCTTGTGATTCTTTAATACACCAAAGGCATCAAAAAATATCGTTTTGTATTTGAGGGCAACGGTTCTGAAATCTTTAGTTTTCATAGTTAGATTTTTAGGGCACGTAATATCTTCTCAGCATCAAAATTTTTCTCAATGGCCGGGATGTAAGCTTCGTATGCTTCTTTTTGCAATTTGAGCGCGTACGAAGGCCTGAAAAAGTAATTGCCATCCTTGATTACGTAATTTAGGATAAAAAATCGATAACATTCCTTGATGAGTCTGATTTCCGGTTCGGTGAGCGGATATATTTTGTGGTATTCTTTCAGGAATAGAATAAAACGCTCTTCCATCAGCGTGTCGATTACATAGCTGAAAACAGTCCGGTCTCCAATATCCGAACAAACCCGGCTAAAGAAGTAAAAGTCCATTACTCTTGATGACATGCGAAACCAGTCGTAATCCCACCGTGAGATAAATCTGCCGTCGGGGGCAACCGAGAAGTTGCCGATATTCCAATCCACAAAGACAGGGATAATGTCGATTTCGGTCATGTAGTTGTAATGATCGGCATTGTTAAGGAACGTATCACACTCTCTCAAGATGAGATCTTTGTGTTCCTGTTTCGCGCAAAATTTTTCGTCGCGAACTGTTTTCATCAGTGTGTGAATGTCGGTAACAACACTTTTTGAAGCGATGGGGAGCTGGGCACTGATATTGTAACAAGCCTTGTGGAAGCGTGCTAATTCACGTCCTGATTTTTTTACATGCTTTTCTTCAAGGCGTCGGGGAAGTTTGTTTTTTACTTTTATCGGGTTGTAAAAAACGACCCAGGCACAATGATTTTGTGAGTAGTAACGGTAGATGAATAAGTCGTTACGCTTTACCAACGATTGCGCAAGGAATGTCTCGTAGGGAACTTCGAGGTTGTTGGCCAGGTTATTAATAATGATGTGATCTTCCTTGAAATGCTCGAATTTACCATAGTCAGATAGCTTGGCAAAAACCGGCTGGCGGTCGTAAAAAGAGACTTTATAAACCGAGTTAGTCGATACGTGCGCACTTACATCGAAAATACCTTTAATTTCATGCCGGTCGTCAAATTCTTTCCAGGCTTGCCTGATGATATGATAGTTGTCCAGTTGTTCCATTCGTTTGTGTGTTTGCTTTTGGTTTGAAGTCCCCGTTTCGTCAAATAATTTCGAAGTAGCGTTTTAGTTCCCAATCGGTAACTGTTTTGCTGAATTCGCGCCATTCCCACTCCCTGGTTTTGGTGAAATGCTGAACGAAAGTTTCCCCAAATATTTCGTTTGCAATCGTTGATTGTGCCATTTGTTGAGTCGCTTGCAACAGGTTGGTTGGTAACTTCATGGCATCGCTTTTACTGTATGCATTGCCAATAACAGCCGGTGCTTCCAGCTTCAGGTTGTTTTTTATGCCATACAGGCCCGATGCCAGTGATGCGGCCATTGCCAGATACGGGTTGGTGTCCGATCCTGCCACGCGCATTTCTAAACGGGTTGATTTCTTATCGCCATTTAAAATACGCACAGCAGTCGTTCTGTTGTCATATCCCCAGCTAACAGTTGTAGGAGCCCATGCTCCGTCACGAAGCCGCTTATAACTATTGATGGTAGGAGCATATAGTGGTAAAACCACCGGCAGACATTGGAGTACTCCGGCCAGGTAGCTTTCCATTAGTGAACTCATTGGTTGTTCCGGATTTCCGGAATAGAAAAGATTTTCACTTTGATTGGATGACCACAAGCTTTGGTGGATATGTCCGCTGCAACCCGGAAGTTGTTCGTTCCACTTAGCCATAAAGCTGGCGATAATTCCATGTTGGTAAGCGATTTCCTTTACGCCGGTTTTGAAGAGTGTGGCTTTATCAGCTGCTGCTAAAATCTCATCGTATCGAATTGCTGCCTCATAAACTCCCGGTCCTGTTTCGGTATGTAATGATTCCAGTGGAACATTAAATTGATGTAACAGATCAAAAAGATCATTGAAATATTCCTTGTTCAGGCTCGGGCGGAGCTGAGAGTAGCCGAACATGCCCGGGCTTAGTGGCTGTAATTTTTGATAGTCAGTTGCTGCCAGTTCGTTGGGTGTTCCAATGAAGTTGAACCACTCAAATTCCTGGGCAAAAATAGCCCGGTAGCCCATTTCTGTAGCTTGGTGCCGAATCTTTTTAAGCAGACTTCGCGGACAGGCAGGTACGCCCTCTTCGTTCTCAAAATCACCCAAAAAATAAGGAATGTTGCTGTCCCAGGGGACATTCCGGAACGTTTCAAGATCCAGGTGTGCTTTTTTATCCGGGTATCCGGTGTGCCAGCCTGTCATCTCAACATTGTCGTAACAGACGTCGTTGGAATCCCAGCCAAAAACAACATCGCAGAATCCAGCGCTTTTTTCCGAGAATTCAATAAACTTGTCAAGAAGGAGTGTTTTTGAACGCAGGATACCATCGATATCGCAGATCGCAAATTTTATTTTTTTATGCCCAGCTTCCTCAAGCTTTCTTACAATTTCTTGTTTTACCATCTTGTTCCGGTTTTGTTACCTTCATTTTTCGAACTGCTTAAATTAAGCATAACACTAAATTATTAAAAAAAATGGTAGTGTAAATAATCAGAATTGACTTGCTGATTTATCACGCTGACAAAATGAACTGGTTTTTTTGAGTATTTGAGTAAAGTGTTTGTTGAATTAAATAATTACCTGTGTCGGGTAAATTCTCTTTTTTATTTTGGCAGGAGGGGGTTTGTGATGGATGCCTCCGACGAAAATTGATTGTTTTTGGTCACAAAATAGGTATGCAAGTGGAGGTTATATGAAAAAAGGTCTAATTTTGCCGGGTGAAATAATCGCGGGACTATTTCATTTTTGTGCTTCATTCAAACTTCTTTTGACAAGAAAAGCTG
>NZ_JBZQJF010000180.1:0-28683 GCF_059905295.1 Mangrovibacterium sp. | reverse complement strand
CAGTTTTGTGGTATAAGTCGATTACTATGGTTCTAAAACAGCTGCCATTCGCCCCATACGAGGTTTGTAAAAATACTTGTGAATAGCACAAAAGAGCTGCAAACAAGTTGATTTCCGAATTTCCATAGATCGAATTTCCATTTTTTTTGAAAGTCTCTTCTGAGTTCCAAGTTTCAAGTTTCAAGTTTCAAGTTTCAAGTTTCAAGTTTCAAGTTCCAAGACAACCTGACAACTTCAGATAACAATGACAACCTGATGTCCGGAAAACTTTTTACTTTCATCCCTGTTGGTGATTCGCCGGAATCATGCATCTTTTATTTCCTGATAGCCACTCATGAAACGGGCCAATAATTTCATTTCGCAAAAGAATCTCTCATATTGATAATTACAGCCCGGAAATAATTTGTGCTTTCAGAAGTTTCAATGTTGATAATTACGATGTTTTAGTCTCTTGGTGTTGAGGTGTATATCTGAGATTGTCTTATTTATTATGTTTTTAAATTATCGGTTTTGCTTTGTGTGGTATGGCTTTTGCAATAAATTTGTCCAAAAGATTGAACACACAGTTGGGGGAAGAATAGCTAATGAATGTTATTCGAATAATTTATTTAAGGGGAAATTAGAATGAAAATAGTATCAAAAGGGATGGGAGTACTGGTTGTAGTACTTTCTGTATTTTTAGTTTCGTGTTCAACAGGGAAACTTGTCGTAGAAGGCCAACATCAGGCCGAACAGCTTGCTGCCGAAGGAAACTACCAGGCAGCAACAGATGAATGGAATAAGTATATTACTGAGCGTGTTGCCAAAGGTGATGAAGTTGCAGCGGCCGATTATGCGAAAGCTGCTAAAACAGCCCTGAAAGCTGATCAAAAAAATTTAGCTGAGAAATGGTTTGGATTAGCTAATTACGGTGGTTATTCAGATCCGGAAATGGAGTTGGCCATGGCCAATATTTATAAGACAAGGAATGAAACTCCGAAAGAAATGACGGTGTTGGAACGTTATCGCACAAAATATCCTACGGGAGAAGCTATTGCGGATGTGAATGGCCGTTTGTTTGAAATTTATGCGGAGCTTAAGGATGATCAGAATGCCATAGCGTCCTGGAACAGACTTAGTCCGGAACAACAAAAAGAGGCTGAATATTTGGCTGCGTATTTTAAAGTAATGCTTCGCGATGGATCTGCCGCCGAAAAGGAGCAGGTTGCCAGTCAGTTGATTCAGGTTGATCCGAAGAATGTTTCAGCATTGGAGTGGTTGGGCGAAACGCTGTACCGAAGAGCTGAAGAAAGCTACCAGGCTGAGATGAAAGCCTATGAAAAGACGCATACGCATATGCAGTATTTGCATCTTACACAGGAATTGAAAGTGATTAATGGGAACTTTCAAAAATCGTTGGATTGCTTTACCAAACTTTGGGACATCGAGCAAAAGAAAAGCTATGCCACTTACCTGACCAATATTTACACCCGTTTTGATAATAAAGCAAAAGCGGACTATTACCGCAAATTTCTATAGTAGTAGGATGATTGAAATATATCAAGCAAGGCTGTTCCTGAATAGGGCAGCCTTTTATTTTTTGTACTTTCGTGAAAAATAAATTGAAATGGACGGACGTAAACGATCGGATATCAAAATTGAAAGTCATGTGATGATTGTAGAGAAACACAATCAGCGCAGCGGTGAGCTGACAGAGGGATACGTTGAACGGATTCTGACAAATTCGTCAACCCATCCGCACGGTATTAAGGTTCGCCTTGAAACAGGTGAAGTTGGACGGGTACAACAAATTTTGGAAGACGATTAGGCGTCGGATTCGAATAGAAGTAGCCCTATGTGTTACGGACTTGATTTATTACTGAATTAACCGAAGCGCTTCCGGAACGCTTGCAACCGGTAGTCGGCAAGTTTGATCCTGACACACAAAAATACGGGTTAGCTCCGGAGTTATCCGGTTGTAAAGTAATGGCAGCTGCTCCGAATTTCCCGGGCAGAAGATACAGTTGGGCAGGAAGTTTTGCTGCATTTCCTGAGAAAGAGCAATGGCTCCTTCGCCGGTAATAGCTACTTCGTACAGCTTCTTGATAAAGCTCATGGCCAGGTTCATCCAGTTGGCATGCCCATGCGGATAGTTCAGGACGCTATCGCTGACAACAAGCAACATGGCCCGTGCGGTAATCGAGTAACTGTGCTTATCGAGTAAATGGCCTAATCGTAGCAGGTTATTTGCCATAACTGAATTGGATGATGGAATAACATTATCCTGTACTTCAATTGTGCGGCTGATCAGGTCGGTTTGGTTGTCGCTGCTGAAAAAGAAAATGGTTCGTTTTTCATCGTAAAATTCCCGGAAGCAGGTTTCACAAAAGCGATCGGCTTGTGTCAGGTAGTCCTGTTTGCCGGTCACCTCAAATAAGTCGATTAAAGCTTGAATCAGCAAGGCATAATCTTCCAGAAAAGCTGTGATTTTAGCCTGACCATTTTTGTACGAGTGCACTAATAATCCCGCTTGAGGTTGAAGGTGATTCAACAAAAAATCGACATTTTTTTCAGCCAGCTCCAGGTATTCAGTTTCACCAAAAGCTTTAAAACTATCAACCAGCCCACTGATCACGAGGGCGTTCCATGAGGTCAGGATTTTGTCGTCGAGTCCTGGTCGTACACGCTTGCTGCGGGCTTTCCGGAGTTTTGTCTTCCATTTGGTCACTTTCAGCCGGAGTTCATCCAGTTCGAGTGAGTGCGATTTTGCAAATGCCAGATCACTCTGCTGCCGCAATAAAATGTAGTTGCCATCCTCCCAATAACCGTCATCATTCACATTGAAATAATTGGCAAACAGCCAGTACTCCTCTTTGATCAGCTGTTGCAATTCGGCTTGTTGCCAAACGTAGTATTTGCCTTCAATGCCTTCACTATCGGCATCCAGCGAGGAATAGAATCCGTTTTCGGGCGAAAGCATTTCCGTTTTCAACCAGTCTACGGTTTCGCGAACAACCTGACGGTACAATTCATTTTTGAATTTCCGGTAGGCCTGGGCATACAGGCTGAGAAGCTGCCCATTGTCGTAAAGCATTTTTTCGAAGTGGGGCACTTTCCAGAACGAATCGGTTGAGTAGCGGGCAAAACCCCCTCCAATATGGTCGTAAATGCCTCCAAAAGCCATTTTCTCCAAGGTGGTGAGTACGTGTGTTTCAACAGCTGCATTGGGCTCCTAGTGTGTCCAACGTAGTAAAAACTGTAAATTGACCGGCATCATAAATTTAGGAGCTCCTTTGGTTCCGCCATTCTGCAGATCGAAACTGGTTTGCCATTTTTCTACTGAATTTCTCAGCGCCAATGAATCAATTTGCTGGACGTCGGTTGTTACCGGAATCAACGAACTTTGCGTAATGCCTTCCGTTAATTTTTCAGCATATTCGCTTGTCTTTTCCGGGTATTTGGTATGGTAATCGGCAACTTGCAGCAAGCTGTTCACCCAAACATCTTTCTGAAAATAGGTTCCGCCCCAGATTGGCCGACCATCGGGCAGGGCAATGGCATTGAGGGGCCAGCCGCCTCGTTGGGTTATCAGCTGCACGGCTGTCATGTAGATCTGATCCACATCGGGGCGTTCTTCTCGGTCTACTTTGATGCAGATGAAGTGCTTATTCATTAGCTCGGCGACCTGTTCGTCCTCAAATGATTCGTGTTCCATGACGTGACACCAGTGGCAGGCAGCATAACCGATGCTGATCAGCAACAACTTATTTTCATCTTTCGCCTTTTGTAAAGCGGCTTCACCCCAAGGCATCCAGTTGACCGGATTATGGGCATGTTGCAACAGATAAGGCGATGTTTCGTTAATCAGTTCGTTGGTGTGGCTGTATGTTGGCATGGCGGGCTGTTTATTGTTTTCAGCCTACTAGAACAGTTGGTCTACTTAAAAGTTTTACAGCAGATAGAGCAGAAGTCATTACAATTGTCAAGTCATTGGCTAATACCAGCAACTAGAGGAAAATTTCCCCGCGGAGGAAGGTTTTCGTTTTTCCGGCAATCAGGACACGATTGTTCTGCAGATTAACAGTTAATTCACCACCTCGCAGCGAAAGTTGTCGGGCGCTCATTTCTGTTTTGCTCAAGCGTTTGGCCCAATAAGGGGTGAGTGAAGTATGTGCCGATCCGGTCACCGGATCTTCATCAACACCGACACCCGGAGCAAAGAAACGGCTCACAAAATCAACCTGTTCACCCGGTGCAGTAACAATAACACCCCGGACTTGAGTGCGGGCCAATTGTGCAAAATTGGGCATTATCTCCCGGACCTGTCTTTCGTTTTCGAAAACCAGCAGATAGTCGGTTTTCCCTTTAAAGCATTCTTTCGGAAGTTTTCCGATTGCCTGGAAGATGTGGTTGGGAGCATCAATGGGGTGGATGGTATCAGCAGGAAAGTCCAGCTGTAATTTATCGCTGATTTTACGTACCCGTAGCGTGCCGCTTTTGCTGGTGAAAATAATTTCGTCGTGCGGATATTTTGCTTCTTCGAAGATCACATGTGCTGTTGCTAAAGTCGCATGGCCACAAAGCTTCACTTCAGCTTTGGGCGTAAACCAGCGAATCTCGAATCCTTCGGTTGTTGGAACAAAGAAGGCAGTTTCCGAGAGGTTGTTCTCCATGGCAATTTGTTGCATCTGTTGATCCGTTAGCCAGTTATCCAACGGTATGACTGCTGCGGGGTTTCCTTTAAACAGCTCCTCTGCAAAAGCATCAACTTGAAAAAGCGGAAGTTTCATGGCTTTGAATTTTGATTAAAAGTACGACTAAAATTTCATCGATAGCCGCAAATTTAGTTTACGTTTGGTCAGGTAATTGGGTACACCATACATATCGCCATAATTGCTGCTTACCCAGAAATAAGATACTGTATTGTTAATTCCCAACAGGTTCAGCACTTCAAGGCTAAGCGACATTTCCTGAATCTTCTGCAGCAATTTGCTTTGCGTTTGCAGGTTGCCGGCGCTGATGATTGTTTTTGACAAGCCAATATCGATGCGGCGATAGGGGGGCATGCGGAAAGTATCCTGGTAGCGCTCGCCGTTGGGAGGTCCTGTTGGGAGGCGCGATCCGTAAAAGGCTGACAGATGAACTTTATAGCTTGGATCTCCCGGAAAATAATCCTGGAAGAACAGGCTGAAGGTCAGGAACTGATCGGTTGGCCGTGGTATCCAGCCATGGCCGTCACCAACAATATTTTCTTTTGTTTGTAGCAGCGAAATGCTGGCCCACGATTGAACACCGCTTACAAATTCTCCGTGGATACTCAAGTCCAGGCCGGCAGCATAGCCTTTGGCCTGTTGGTTGGCCAGGTATTGAATCTGGACATTGTTGATTTGGTATGGTGTGAGCCTCGAAAAATACTTGTAATAGAATTCCGACTTAAAGCGGAATGGGCGATCTAAGGCCTGAAACAAGTATTCGCTGCCGGCAACCACCTGCCACGACTTTTGCGCCTTGGTTTTCGGATACACGTTTCCGTTACGATCTTTCAATTCTTTTAAAAAGGCCGGTTGCACGTAGCGTCCCCCGGAAAGGTGAAAGATAAACTGCTTCTCCCAGTCGGGGAAATAGCTGGTCGAAACACGGGGGCTAAGTAGAAATTCACCGGAGTATTGGCGATAATTAGCCCGCAAGCCAGAGGTGAAAAACAATTTTCCCGATTCAACCGGAACGGCCCAGGTGTCCTGCAGATAGGCGGAGCCTTGCCATGTTGAAATGTGGTTGTTGGTATTGGCGCTGCTGTACAGCCACAGGTCAGTGGCAGAGTAGGGCAGCGAGTAACCGGTTGAGTCGCGCATCACCCATTCATTCACCTTGTCGGTAATGTCTTCACGCTGCAGTTTAAAACCCCAGTTCAGTAAGTGTTCTTCGCGGTTGAGAGCTCCTTTGTGTGTCATGCTGTAAACTTTGGCATCGAGGTGATTGCGGGCGTGATTCAGAAAGCTTCCAACGCCGAGGTTGAGGATACTATCGGCTGTTCCCGCGGTTGACCAGTCACGCTCCAGTTCATTCAGGTAATATTGCCCTTCGATATCGTAATTGACTTGCTCCTGTGTGCTAAAAGCCGAAACAATAAATTTTAAATTGAGCTGATTGTCGGGGTGAAAGTTGAATGCCAATGCTCCCAGGTTGGTGTTGAAATGATCCTTTTCCTGCCCGTTGAAATACACTTTGGTCTCCAGCGGCTGTGTCCAGGTTCCGAAAGTTGTGGTGCGGGTTTGCGGAATGAAGAGGTAATCGTTTCGGGCAATGTTCCCCAGAAACGAGATATCGGACGCATCCGACAGCTGGTAGGTGATGTAGGCTTGCAAATCGGTAAAATCGGGGTTGTAGTCACCTTTTTCATCTAAGCTGCCCAGCAAATAGCGATTCGTTTTGTAGCGGGCACCGGCAATGAAACTCAGCTTTTGGTTTTTCGTGGCATCTTCAAGGTGCAGTGCTCCGCCGAGCATACTGGCAGAAACTGATCCGGCAAAGCTGCGGGGCTGTCGATAGCGAATATCGAGCACCGATGCCATTTTATCGCCGTATTTGGCGTCGAAACCACCACTTGAGAACTCAATTGACGAGACCATGTCGGGATTAATGAAGCTGAGGCCTTCCTGCTGACCTGAGCGAACCAGAAAGGGGCGGTACACTTCAATGTCGTTTACATACACCAGGTTTTCGTCGTAGTTACCTCCGCGTACCGAGTATTGCGAACTTAGTTCATTGTTGGTCGATACGCCCGGCAGAGTTTTGATCAATGCTTCAACAGCTCCTGATGAGGCATCGGGAATGACTTCGCCAAACTGCGGATCGATGCGCGACATGTTTTGCTGTGCCCGTTGCTGGCGAATGGTTACCTCCTTAATGTGTTCATTACTTTCAGCCAGTTGGATGTTCAGTTCAATCTCGTCGCCTGCTTTGGCTGTTAGTTCCTTTTCCCGTGTTTGAAAGCCAATCATGGAAAAAACAACCGTTACCGATCGGTTAGCCGGTATTTGTAAGGTGTAATGGCCTTTGGGATCGCTTGTTGTACCAATGGGGTATCCTTTCAAACTGATGTTGACAGAGGAAAGAGCTTCATTATTCCATGCAGTAACCGTGCCGCTCAAAACACCATTCAGCGATTGAGCATAGGAGCCGAAGCATACAGTGAGCAGGATGGTCAGGAGTACAACTGGTTTCATTCAACTAAAATAGGTTTTTCTATTAAACTATTTCGACCGTGCTAAATTGTGTTTTGTGCAAGGATATTTACCCAAGCCAACAACGCAGTTCTTCTGGGTGAATTGCGCTTTCTTACTTCTACATTTCTTATTGGTTATTCGATATTCTACATTTCAAGGATTGCTTCCTCCTTCGTCCTACCAATGACAGAATTAATAAAAACTGTCATTTCCGCATTATGCCCCATTTATTTGGGGTAAGTCCTCGCAATGACGGAACCCGGAACTCGAAACTTGGAACCTAAAACTTGTGAAACTCCACCTTTACCAGGGAGGGCCGGAGTAGGTGTATTAGATACAAAGAGCAAAACAGAAGAGACTTTCAGAAACAAAAACCGGTTGCAGCAGGGGAGCAACCGGTCCTTGAAGAGCAGGAACTGAAAATTTTAGTCCAGCTTCGTATACACAAAATTGTCGTAGGTAACCTCTCCGGATCCGAAGGCAATAAGTCCGGCACGAAGGCTGAGGAATTCGCCAAACACATTGTGGTTAAACCCGCTGGCTTCGATGCTTCGTTCCACGCGTTCCCAGTTCTTACCATCGGCGCTAAAGTAGAAGCTAACCTCGTTTTCGTCGTTCAGGATGCGCAGGTACCCATGTTCTCCCAGTTCGTTGGGGACGCTAATCTTGCGTTTGCCACGGTTATATACGCTAAAGCTTTTTTCGTTGACAGCAATGTGCATATTGGCAGCTTCATTGTAGTACAGGCACAGTCCGCCGGTAGCCCCTTTGCTAAGGGTAAATTCTACCTGAATTTCGTACTTCCGGTCGCCGGCATTCACGAGTAGTGGCGAACTATCGTCGAAGGATTTTCCTTCGGCTTTGAAAATCAGCTTCCCATTTTTAAGCTGTGCTCGCTCCGGATTGAAACGTTTGAAAAATTGCCATTGCAGTCCAAGCTCATCATCTGCAAAATCGTCTGATAGGCCCGGATTTGTCAATGCCGGTTTGCCGGCCGGAGCAGCCAGGGTATCGCTGGCCATCACGCCTTCGGGTACCCGAAACCAACCATCTTCAGTCCACTCGATCGGGAGCATCAGCATTTGGCGCCCGAGCGTCCAGAAATATTTTTCGTAGCCATGGTACATGATCCACCATTTTCCGCTGGTATCTTCAACCAGTGTTCCGTGGCCCTGGTTCCACCAGCGCTCGCTGCGATCTTTCGTATGTACAACCGGGTTGTAAGGTGAATTTTCAAAAGGACCGTATGGTGATTTTGCCCGTGCTGAGACCACCATGTGCGCTGTTGCGGGGCCGGCAGTTCCTCCTTCGGCAGTTGTTAGGTAGTACCATCCATCTTTTACGGTCGACTTGGGCGACTCGAGGCAGAAACACTCGGTGCTCCATGCTTTCGGGAATTGCCAGCCATCGTAATTGAAGACAGGTTCGCCATCGGTAGCAAGGCCGTCATCGGTCAGTTTTACTATGTAACCTTTCGAAAGGTAGAGATAGCGGTTTCCTTCAGCGTCCATTACATGTCCGGGGTCAATAAAGCCACTTAACTGCAGGTCGATGGGCTCGCTCCACGGGCCTTCGGGCGAATCGGCAAAAACGACCCAGTTGGTACCACCTGCCGGAAAGTAAATGTAAAATTTACCGTTTACATAGACCAGGTCGGGTGCCCAAACCGAGCCCACATATTTGTTTAGTGCATGCGAAATCCGCTCCCAGTGAATCAAATCTTTCGAATGCCACACCAGCAGGCCCGGGTAGTAGTCGAAGGAGGAGTGGGTGAGGTAATAATCGTTTCCCACACGCACCACCGACGGGTCGGGATAGTCGCCACCCAATACCGGGTTGGAGAAGGTCGGGGTTTGTGCCCATGCATTTAACGCGATGGTTATTGCTAAAAGGGACAATGTTAGTTTCGTTTGAAGTGTTGTCGTTGTTCTCCTGGTTTTCATTGTTGTCGTTGTTACTGGTTGCTTGTTACTGGTTGTTTGTTGCTTGCTTCTGGTTACCGCAACTGCGACTGCGACTGTGACTGTTTTCTACTTCCATTCGATCTTCAGATCTTTAATCAAGGTAGCGCCGCTGCCAACCGATCCTGTATGTTGGATGCTAATTCCACCAAAGTTATTGGGCTGAATTTCAGCTTCCATATTCACCACGCGCGTCACTTCGGCTTCATCTTGTTTTGAAAAGTAGTCGCCGGTGTTTTCAGCATGGGCGATCAGTTTATTGCCTTCCACTTCAAGGGTAATTTGACAGTTAGGACGATAGCAGGATGCGGTTACCGGTTCGCTGATCGGTGTGGCAGTGCCGTTCTCGTATTTCATCAGAATGAAGTCGATGGCATCGCCGTACTTGGTGGTGCGCACCAGGCGCAGGGCATATCCGGTCATGTTTTGCACGTCCATCTTAATGCCGATGTCCATATACTGTGCGCGGGCCGAGCTGAATCCTTGTCCGGCTGTCTTTGAGGGCACTGCCGTAAAGCTGATGGCCATATCTCCAAATTGCTTGCCAACCGGCTCGTAGCGCAGGCGGGCGCCTTTGGTGTTTTGCACAAATCCCGAATCCTGTGCTGCACCGTTAATGCCTGCACCGTAATACCAAGGATCTCGGCTGTTGTCGGCTTCCCAGTACCATTCGTGCGTATCGGCTGGTGCGTAGCTGTCCAGTGCCCAAAAGCCCGGTAGTACCTTGGGCTGGTAGGCTGCCGACATATTCTCCAAATTCGGGATCAGCAATTTTGAATTTTGTTTGACATCGCCGGCGGTAATCGCCTTGGGGTAAATCGTTACCTCAGCTTTACCCGCATGGCAGCGCAGGTGCTTGGGAGCCACGCTGGACATGATGTACCAACCGATGTCGCCCGCTGAAAGCAGGTAGCTTTTTAGCGGTTTGTTGAAGCGGGAAACGTAAATCTGAATCGGATCGGATCCCTGGGCATCGCTGCAACGGAACCAGCTAATTTGCGACTCATCTTCGTAAGGCATATCCAGTTTGTAATTTACGGTCAGGATCCCTTTATCGTCTTTGCTAATTGTTGGTTTCTGAATGAAAGCCGGTGGAGGCAAAAAGGACGGAGCAACCGTTACAACCGCTGCTGCCTGTAACCCTGCATCGGTTGAGGCGTTAATGATCAGCTGGCGGGTTTCATCTTGCTCATTGGTTGGGATAACCAGGCAAGAGCCGTCTTTTTGAACCTCAAGTCGTGCTAATCCTTCGTATTCGGGGGGCAATGACCAGTTCACTTTTTCGTTCTTCATTTTATAGTTTCCAAAGCGGTAAGCTGTTGCTGTGAGCAGCAGGCTATCCTTCCCGGTTTCCAGCTTTTGGCCTGTTGGTTTTACTTCGAGCAGCGTGGGGAGCATACTGTAGTTTTTACCGGTTTCAGTCTCAGCTTTCTTCACCAGTTCTTTTACACCCATCGGATCCCAGTTGTCATCGCCGCGAAGCAGGTTGTAGGTATTGTAAACAGTTTGGTTATTCAGTTTGAAGCAGTAGGCATCCAGGATTGTTTTGCCACTCATATCAACTGTTGCAAAAGCATTGTCCTTGTCCATAAAAACAGGTTTCCCGTTTAAACTAACCTGGTATTGATAGTACCGGGCTTCGGTAGCCGGAAGGTCTCTCCAGCCCAGGTAGTCGACCTGATCTCCTTCGAACCGGCTGTCTACCAAAGTGACCGGTCCTGTGCCTTTTACCAGGTATTGCGGGCCGCGGGTCAAAACGTGCATGTCGCTGTTCAGAAATACAGCCCCGGTACCGACAGTATGTCCGAAAGGTTTACTACTGTAGAAATCGAGCGTGCAGTTGAGATACACGGCAGATCCATTCAGGGCATCATCAGTCGATTCGAAATGGCAACGATCGAAGAGAGTTCGCTTACTTCCCCAGAACGGGCCTGTGTTGAGGCGACTGATGAAGTTGCAATTGCGCGCCAATACTTTGTCGCCATTCGAGAAAATCAGCTGGGCTTGCACAATGGCCGAACCGCGTTTCGGACGATTCAGCTTTGGATTGAGCGGAAAGTCCAAATCGATGTTACAGTAGTTGCCGAAAGTGACGTTCTCCGCTGTAAGCCCTTCACCTTTAATATTGAATAGGGTGAAGTTTCCTTTGGCGCCCATGGTTTGTCCGCGGTTGGCAGCCAAAATCACATTGTAGGGATCGTCGGAAAGGCCGTAAAACTTCAGCCACTCACAGGAGAATTCCATCCCAAAGGGGGTGCTGCTTCCTTCTTGTGGAACACGAACGGCAGGATCATCCGGATCATCAACCCAATACACCCAGGGGGCCATGTAGATGGTCATGGGCTTGGTTTCAGTACCGTCGCTCAGTTTAGCAACAGCGTCCTTCAGCTTGTTGAATACATACGGATATTTGGCTGCTACTGCATCCGATAGTGATCCATCCAGGTAGAAGGCTTTGTTGCTCAGCTCTATTTTTTGTCCTTTCCAGATGATGTAATTTCCTCCAAAACGGATGTCCTTATTAAGCTGATTTTCTTCCTGAGCATGCAACGGAACTGTCCAGCCGATAATGGTACAAAGTAAAATTGTTGTTTTCAGTATTTTTCTGATAGCAAGTTTCATGAGGTGTTATTTTGTGTTTTTCAAATAATTGAGCAGCAAAAACATGTTTCGGATGTAGGTTTTGGTTGAAATATATTCCTGATCGGTCGTATCGCGGTATGGGGAAGTGTCGGTATCGTCGCCAACAAAGGTCCCGGAATAGTCGCTGGTTTGATCCTTTTTTGTGCCATCGCCCACGTAGGGATGACTGGTCATGGCATGTTTACTCAACCACCGGTTATGGTCATCCAGTGCATTCATAACCTCCCGAACCTGATCTTCGGTGGGGGTAAAGTCGTAGTCGACCCGGCTTAAATCGTAGTAAGATTGAGGTGTACCTTCATGGGCGAATTTTCCGGGAAGAAGCGGTGAATCTTTTGTGACTTCTGCAACCGGCATGGATTTGAGGCGAGCATATTCATCTTTTAATTCCTGTAAGGGAACTCGCGATTTACCACCGTAGTGTCCCAGTAGGTGGGAGTCATCGTCGTTGAGATAGTAGCTGCCATATTTCACGTTGGAACCTTTGCGGTGAACATAAATCGGTTGTTGTGTCACAGGGTCGACAAACATCGGGAATTTGCGATCGCCATCGGCTTTATCTGCCGGAAGTTGAACCGACTCGATCCATTTTATAGCAGAGGGAATAGGCGCCAGATAGCGGGAGTCGCCTGTCAGTTCGTAAAACTTGAGCAGCAGCAAAGCATTGCCGCAGGTTGTGCTCGGCAGAAAAGCAACCGGCTCGTAAGTTCTGGCTCCGGCAGGTTTCATGTCGAGGGTTAGTTGTTGGGCCCATGCTCCGCAACCATCCTGAGAAATCAGGTAAAAGTCCATGCCCCGGTGAATGGCGTCGAGTAAGCGTGCATCACCCAGTGTTTCGTAACATTGAATCAGGAAGTGAACGTTCTCCCAGGTCACATCATCGTTAAAGGTGTAATAGGAAGTATAGTCGGGATGACCTTCTTTGTTGAAATCGTGCATTAAGGGGTAACGTTGCGGCCATCCTCCTTGCGGATACTGACTCTTCAGAATAAAGTTGATGGCTTTCTCCAGGGCCGGTCTGTATTTGGGATCGAGTTTTTCGATGTAAATGCGCAGTAAAAACCGGGCTGCATCGGAGGTAATATCGTCGTCGAAAGTGCTGTTGCCGTAATAGTGTTGAAATTCTTCGAGGCGCCAGCCGTTTTTACCAATGGTTGCATACCATTGTTTTAGTGAACGGTCGCCGGCAAAGTCGACCACATAGTTCCAGCCTCCTTTGTTGCTTTGCCCCCAAATAACGGCTGCAGCTGCTTTTTCGGCTGCCTGGTAGTAATAGTCGTCTCCGGTTTCCTCGTAAGATTTTAGAAATAAATGGCCCATGCTGATGGTGCCGGGATGTTGCAGCCAGATCATAGTGGGGTAGGCTTCCATTTCTCCCCAGCGACGGGAAAAATCGGGTAGGTAATTCCATAAATAACCACCATTAGTACTTACGGTGTCAACCATGTAGTGCGTTGCTTTTAGCATGGTTGCATGAATTTGTTCAGTGGTAATCTTTTGTGCTTTTGCTACTGTACCTAGCAAGAAGAAGGCGATAAGCAGTAATAGTTTGGTTTGTTTCATTGGTTGTTTTTTTTTAGTGCAAGCCCGCAGGCTTCGAAGGTTAGAAGGTCATAAATTCAGATGGTTTAATGGCTTTGGGTGAAATTTGGATTTTATAGATCGTCCCTTTGAACCAGGACCTTTTGTCGATTCGGGCACCTATTGAGCTGGCTCCTTTTTGAATGGGAAGAAAGGTGAAGTCTTCGGAAAGTTGTTGCTGTCCATTGACAAAAGTTGTGAGGCTATTGGGTTTTACCACAAAAGCAACATGATACCATTGCCCAAGCGGGTGAGTCTGAGTCGTGTCTATCAGTGCTTTTTTATTGCTGCCGGATGCAGCAAAGCCGTCGAAGTACCAATTGCCGTCAACAGCCCGAAGTTCCAATAATAGGCGGTCGCCACGGCTTTCACCAATATGAAGCATTCGCTGTTCAAATGGTGCCTGTACTGAGTCGGGACGGAAGATCATTTCTACCGTAAATTCGCTTAGGTTTTTCACAGGAAGGTTGTCCAGCCAAATTCCTGCATCCTGCCCATTAAACCAAACGGCTTTACCATAGGGGGAGTCGACTATTTTGGGAGAGCCTCCAAGCTCTGCATATTTTTTTGATTTCAGGATTTTGGCAGGATACCAATTCGTCGTTTGAGCGAATCCAACTGTGGTGATTAACACGCAAAATAATAGGATAGAAATTGATTTCATAGTTTAGTAAAATACGAGCGGATTATGAAGCAGGTTTAAAAAAATAACCCACCACCAAACGGCAGTGGGTTATTCAATATTTAGTTTAAGCTATTGTCACAATAATTAGTTTTGTGCAAAGTCATAACCATTTGTAAAGCCTCCTGTCGAAATGATATTCGGAGTATAAGGCCACAAATAGATTGGTGCGCTTGTATAGTCGTAATCGTAGAATAAGTAGGTATAATACTCATCATAGTTGTCGGCCAATTCTGCACCCCAAGCTACTGCTTCATAACCATCAGCCTTTAAAGCTGCAGCTTCTGATCCTTCCGGATCAATGTAGCTAAACAAACCTTGAATGGCCAAATTGGTTTTTGTATCGCTATAAGTAAAATCCAATCCATTACTGGATGCAACACCTTCCCAGTCGTCATTTTGACCTCTCCAGCCTGGATAAAGAACAGGATCATCTTCATCTCCGGATGGGCATTCAGTGGTCAAACGATAGCCGTAAGTCGATTTCGCATCAACTAATTTGGTATAAACAGTATCTGAAATTGTATTACCATTATCAAATGTGTAATAGCCATTTGTCTGCAAACCGGTCATCATGGCCAAGGTCATTTCTTTAATGTTTTGGATGGCTTCAGGTAGTAATCCTGTACGAATCAAAGTCCAGCGACGGTCACCTTCTGCTGCAAATTCAAATCCACGTTCCTGAATAACTGCTTTAAACATGCTACCGCAAGAAGTAATAAATTGATCTGTATTTGCTTCTCCTGACGGGAATGCACGTTCACGGATTAGAGACAAATAGGTTTTTGCTGATGCATCATCACCTGTAACAGCACAAGCTTCAGCATAGGCTAAATAGATTTCAGACATACGCATGAATGGTCCATGAATACCTGAAGAACGTTGCTTCAGAACATAAGGTGAAGACATCCGGTTTTCATCCCATTTGTTGAATGTAATACCACCACCATTCGCTTTTGAGTTTGGTGTAAAAGGAATCAATTTTTCAACACCTTTACCAGTACTACCGGTTACACATGCACTAACATCGCGGCGTTTGTCTTTTGGATCAAACATACCGTAGTAGAATGCCGGATTAACACGACCTTGTCCATACGATTTACAAGGATAGGCTTTTTTACTACCACCACTTGAAACACGACCAAATGAATAGGGACGGGCATCATTTCCAACACCCTGAGTCATGTTGTACTCATAGATTGATTCATCGGCATATTCCAGATCATTCATTTGTTGGAAGAAGTATTGGTAAGGGTTATCAAATACCTGGCCGTTGCTTCCGCTTGAACGAGGATCGGTTGTATGGAAGCTTGCAGTACCAGGATTATCGATACAAGCTTTCAGATAGGTTTTCGCAGTTTCGTAATAATCCAGGTAGTCAGAACGACGTCCATAAACGGCATTGTTCTGTGCGGTTCCAAGTGTTTCGAAGGTTAATACATTGCCTTCACCATCTTTGTAAAAGTCGGAACCCAAATCAGTACGGCGGGTTTGGTAACCAGCTGCATCTAAACACATACGTCCAATTAATCCTTGAACAAAGGTTCTTGAGAAGACATTTTTCGCCATTGTTGAGTTCGCTCCTACACGATACATTAACGGCTCTACGGTTTTTAACTGACCAATACACACATCGTAAATCGAGTCGCGTGGTGCTAATCCAACAGCTGCAACACCATTTTGGTAGGCATAAGGAACATCGCCGTAAAAACGAATCAGTTCAAGGTAAGATACGGCACGTAATGCAATTGCTTCACCGTAAAGCTGGCTCAGATCTGAAGGTTCACCTGCACTCATGAACGTATCAAATTCAGACGTGTTCTGCATGGCATTAATAATGGAATTTGCCTTGGCTATACAGCTAAATAAGTAGGTATATGCGTTACTTTCACTTTGATAGGACAGCAGGTTGTAAGAACTTGCATAAGAACCGTTTTGGTAAAGGGTTTCCGGGTAGTGACGTCCCGGCTGGTTTGTAAATGGTTCCGGGTGTCTCTCAATATCAGAGCCTGTTACTTCAGTTGCGTAATACAAACCATCGCCAAATACATACTGTTGAGCTGTAGATCTCCATTGTTCATAAGCTCCATCCATCGCTGCACGTGCTGTTTCTATGTTTGAGAATACAAATTCAGCATCAACAACCGACGGTGAACTCGTATCCAGAAAACTATTGCAGGATGTGAATATTGATGCTATTGATGCCATCAACAGCACTTTATATATTGATTTCTTCATCTTTATCATCTCCATTAATTAAAAAGTTAGGTTCAAACCAAAAGTATAAGTCCTTGCTTTAGGATAAGGATTGTAATCATAGTTTGGAGTAGGGAATCCATTTACACCATCAGTATCTGTGTTAACGTCAGGATCCAAGCCAGAATATCCGGTCAAGCAGAATAAATTAGCTCCTGTAAAATACAGACGTAAATTTTGAATACCGGCTCTTCCAACCAAGGATTTAGGAAGTGTATAGCCAATAGTCAGATTTTGAAGGCGCAGGTAAGAGGCACTTTCAATAAAATCTGAAGTAGCGATCCCATACTCAGAATAGTTCAATGAGTATTTAGCATTTTTATTCAACGCTGCCAATGCAGTCGGGTCAGAAACAAAAACCAAATCTCCGTTTGCGTCTACATCATATACTTTGTAAGTATCTTTTACAAACGCCAGACGGTTCGATCCTAAACTATTATCCTTATCACCCATCATACTGTGCATGGCATTGGCATTGTATACATTTCCACCAATTTGGTAAGTGAATCCTGCGCTGAAATCAAAGTTTTTATAGGATGCATTGAGTGTAAAACCTCCGGTGTGTTTTGGCATTGTGGTACCAATTTCTGTTGCGTCATCGTTATTAACGACACCATCACCAGTTACATCTTTAAATTTAACAGCACCAGGGAAAGCAGTCTGACCATCAGCTAATGCAAAACCGCTTGTTACACCAGTAGGATAGTTAACGATTGATTGAATATCCGGAACACCGTCTTTCAAAGTATAAACACCATTTGAGTAGTTAAAATCGTCAACGGTATAGAATCCGTCAGATTTGAATCCCTGGATTACACCAACAGGTTTTCCTTCGCGGATAATATAGTCGTAATAAGGAAGACGCATACTTGATCCCCAGTTTGTGTGCGTGTCAGCTAAAGCGTCGTTACTCACTTTGTCAACATTGTTGTGGTTGTAGTTGTACGAGAGAGAAACATTGAAGTTGAAATCAGAAGTACGTACAAGGTCAACATTGACTGCCAACTCAATCCCTTTATTGGAAAGTTGAGCAACATTCTGGAACTGGTAGCTGTAACCTGCAGTTGGGTCAACAGGAACCTTCATTAGGATATCTTTTGTTGTATTCCAGTAAGCATCAATACTACCGTTAACCTTATTGTTGAAGAATCCGAAGTCCAAACCCGTGTTGCGTGATGTTGTTGTTTCCCATTTCAAGTCAGGATTTTGCAACATTTCGCCAGGTTTGTAGGTTGTAATTGTATTACCATCAACCGTAATTTGTTCTGTAGTCCATGTTTCTTTCCATAGTGATGAACTGATATTATCAGCACCGGAAGTACCATAAGACAAGCGAAGTTTCAGGTTATCCAGGAAGTTTCTGGTTCCTTCCATAAATGGTTCTTCAGAGATACGCCAAGCTACCGCTCCTGCCGGGAAATAACCCCAGTGATGGTTGGGTGCAAATTTTGAAGAAGCGTCAGCACGGAAGGTCGCTGTAAATAAGTAACGATCCAAATAAGAATAGTTAGCACGACCAAAGAATGATGCTGTTTTGGATGGAGTTCCAATTGTATTATAGAATTCGTCAATATTCGCTTCATAAGCAATATTCGTCAGATTAATCGCACCAAATGCATCGTTCATTCCAAATCCACTTGGGTAGCCGGCACCTTTGATATAGCTCTTGTCTGAGTTCGATGCTAAGATTTCATTACCAACCAGGAAAGATAGGTTATGGTCATCACTTAACCCTTGTACTTGATAATTTACGGTTGTAGCTGAACGGATACCGTATCCTTCACTCTTCGTTAATTCGGCAATTTTGTAACCGGTTTCCAGACCACCGTCCCAGTTCTTTGTTTGTCCCCAGCTACGAGATAAGGTTAATTCAGTCTTGGCAGTCATACCTTTGATTGGAGTCCATGTTAAAGAAGAACTACTGCGAACAGATTGTTTTTTAGCTATTTTGTCGTAGTTGTTGATGACATCGACAACATTGTAAGCTTCGTCAACATAAGCTTCACCCTGGCCTAAACCAGTCGTGTAAGTCGGATCTCCCAGTGGGTTATCAATAGGACGGTATTGGTAGGCCGATGTTGCTTTATCAAAATTTGTTCCTGTTGTTTTGGATTCTACATAGCGGATATCCTCGTTAAATGTCAATTTATCCCCGATTTTCTGATCGAGTTTCATGTTTGCATTCCAACGTGAATAACCGGAATTAATACGAATACCTTCGTCATCAAGGTAGTTTAAAGAGGCATATATTTTTGTCTGGTCGTTACCACTGCTGATTGATAAATCATGGTTGAACGGTGTTGCAGTACGCATTACATCATTAATGTAGTTGTGTGCTTGTACGTTTTTATATTCGCTTAAGTGGTTACCGTAATCAGAGCCTAAGCCAAAGTACTGAGCTACACCGTCGCCATAAGATGAACCGTAAGCTGTTGCATATTCCCAGTTCCATAAAACATAGTCATATGCATCCATTACATCCAGCGTTTTAGGATTTGTTTTGATCTGGTAGTATGCGTTATACTTCACCGTTGTTTTACCTTTTTTAGCACCTTTGGTTGTTACCAAAATAACCCCGTTAGCACCGCGTGCTCCATAAATTGCAGTAGATGCAGCATCTTTCAACACATCAATACTTTCGATGTTATCGGCAGGAATATCACTAATCGAACTCACCTGAATACCATCAACTACATAAAGCGGTTCGCTTGACTGTGTAATTGAGTTACCTCCACGGATACGTACCGACATTGTTGCGCCAGGACGTCCATCCTGTGAAATAACATTAACCCCGGCTAGACGACCTTGCATGGCTTGTGCAACGTTGGCAACAGGAACAGCTGCAATTTGGTCTCCTTTGACTGATGCAACTGAACCGGTGATGTCTTTTCTTTTTGCAGTACCATAACCAATGGCTACAACTTCTTCCAAGCCAATTGTTTCTTCTTGGAGCACAACGTCAATTTGTGTCTTTCCTGCTACAGGTACTTCCTGAAGTTTCATACCCACAAAAGAAATTTGAAGGGTTGCATCTGAAGGAACATTACTGAGTGAGTATTTTCCATCAAAGTCAGTTATCGTACCATTACCGGTTCCTTTAACAACAACAGTTGCTCCCGGGATGGGTTCCCCGTCTGAGCCCTTCACAATACCAGTTACTGTTTGGGCTTGTTGAACTCCTGTGTTATTTGTGGTAGATTCATTTTGTCCTTTCAGAATAATCTGCCGGTTTGAGATTTCATAATTGATATCTGCTTGTTTGGCAACTTGTTCGAGGATGCTTTCCAGAGTAGCGTCTTGAGCATCAATCGTTACCCGTTGCCCTGCTAAAATTGCATCCTGGTATAAAAAGAAGTAATCAGTTTGGTCTTCAATCTGCTTGATAACCTCTTGAACTGTGGCGTTCTTCAGGTTCAAGTTTAGCATTGAATTTTGGGAGTACGAATTTCCCCAACTTGTTACAAATACTAGGAATGAAAAGAGAAAAGTAAGCTTCATTTTTCTTAGAATTAGACTGTAATCCTTCCTGTAGAAAGGATCACCCATTCGTGATTTTTTCATAAGTTTGTTACGTTTTTTATTAATACAAAGTAATTTGTCTTGTTGAAGCTGGTAAGTGTTGCCGCACTTACCGGCTTTTTTTAATTCAGCATATATTCATGATCGTTCATTTTTTCGATTTTTAACGTGGTGGTTCTCGCTAAAACATTCAGCATTTCATCAATATCTGATTGTAGTTTTAATTTACCGGATATTTTTCTCAATGAGGTTTCGTGATTGCCGAAATAGATATTCACATCGTAGTAGCGTTCCAGTTTGGTTATAATCTTGTGTAATTCCGTTTTTTCGCAGTTGATGTACCCCACATGCCACGATGTGTAGTTCTCTGTTTTAACCTTTTTGTAGTCCATTTCCCCATTATTTTTGTCATAGCAAATCATATCGTTGGGGCGCATGGTTGTATGCTTCTGGAAAATGCCAAATTCTTTTTGGTTGATATTCACTTTTCCCTGAGCCAAGACCACCTCTATTTTTTTTTCAGTAGGGTAGGCTGATACATTGAAACGTGTTCCAACGGCTTCTACTTCCAATTTAGTGGTGTTGACAATAAACGGACGCTTAGGATTATGGGCTACCTGGAAGTATCCTTCGCCAACCAATAGTACGTCACGTGTTTTTCCTTTGAAAACCGGAGGGAAAACTAATCGGGAACCTGCATTTAGATAGGCTACAGTTCCATCAGAAAGTGTAATCGAAGAATTCTTACCATATGGAACGACTAATTGGTTCATCGTACTTTCAGAGCCTAACTCCTGTGTTACGGTGTCCTGCTTGTCAATAACTATTGTGCCTTGTTTGTTATATCGAATGGTTGACAGCTTCTCGTTGATGATTATATTTTTGCCGTCGGCAAGGATTAGTCTGGAGTTTTCGCCATTATAATAGGAAATGTTCGCAAATTGGGTGCTCATTTCATCTAATGCAGAACGGTATTTTTCCTGCATCAACAGGAAGCCAATTGAGAAAAACAGAATCGCAATAGCGGCATATTTTAACGCTGAAATTGAATATTTCTTTACTTTTTGAATCTGTTTCTTTTTCTGGATCTTTTTAAAAATGAAGGGAAGAGTTGATTCGATCTTTTCGGCAGTAACTTCGTCTTTCGATTTCAGGTGAAGTAAAATAATTCTGGCTTCTCTGATATTTTTAATCTCATCAGGATTGTTCTTCTGAAAATTATTCCAGTAAAGATTACTCTCTTTGTTTGGTGTATAAACCCATTTTACAAAGTTCGTATCTTCAATATAAGCCAACAGGTTTTCCATAGTTTTTTCGTGGTTTCAATTATAGGATCCGAAATCAAGGAAAACATGGACCGATTTTTTTAACTTTTTTTTAGATTTTTGACGATCTTGATGTAAGATGTTGAAGTTTAGTTAGTTGTTTGTGGTGTTCTGAATGAAAAATTTAAGGTTGGTGTTGTGCCTTCATGATCAAATTAAAAAGAGGGAGGCTGTCCAACTTTCGTTTTCGGACAGCCTCCCTTAAAAAATGGTTATAATGAGACAGGTGAAATTATTTATTGCTGAGCAAATCCGTATCCATTTGTAATCAATCCGTTTGATGTTACAATTGTATTCGCACTCATCGGGATCAGGTAGATCGGAGCTTTACCGGTTTCGTAACCACGGTAAACATAGTCGGAATATTCGAGCTTGTTGTCAACTATTGTTTTCCCCCAGTCTTGTTTTGTGTAGCCATCAGCTTCCAAAGCTGCGGCTTCATCTCCGTTCGGGTCAATATAGGTGAACAAACCTTTAATTGCGGTATTGGTTGTATAATCACCACCATAGTTTGCACCCACGCCGGGACCTCCCACGTTTTCCCAATCGTTGTACTGACCTCTCCATCCCGGGAATAATACAGGATCTTCCATGTCAGGTGCCTGGTCTGTCAGGCGGTAGCCATACATCGACTTTGCATCAACTTGTTTGGTCCAAACGTAGGCCGGGATTATATTTCCATTCGGGAATTCGTAGTATCCGTTGTTCGCCAAGCCGCTGACCATCGCAGCCAGGTTTGCTTTCAGGTTCTCGATCATCTCCGGGAACTTGCCGTTTCTGATCATATCATATTTACGCATTCCTTCTCCGCCAAACTCCAGTTGTCTTTCAGTAAGAACAGCATCCAGTAATTCTGAGCTGGATAAACCGTTCACATAGTTGTCGACTTTTGTTGTTTGCATATCTGCAGGAAATGCCCGACTGCGAACTAGTTTCAGATTTTCTTTAGCACCTGCGTCGTCCCCCAGGACAGCGTCAACCTCCGCAAGCATTAGGTAGATATCAGCCATGCGCATGTAAGGGTTGTTAATTCCTGACTTCCGTTGTTTTTGATAGTACGGAGGACTCATGCGGTTTTCGTCCCATTTATTTAGAGCCAAACCACCGGCTGTTTTACTCCCGGGCTGGAAGCTTAACAATGTTTCCCGGCCATTACCCAGACTTGCGGTAACAGTAACAGTAACATCGCGTCGCATATCATAGGGATCGAAGTCGCCGTAATAATAGGTCGGCTGGATCCTGGCCTGGCCATAACTTTTACATGGATAGGCGTTAGATCCACCACCTCCGGAAGGACGGCCGAATGCGTAGGGCCGCTCTGAATTTCCTGAGCCTCCCTGTGTTTCTGCGATCTCGTATATGGACTCATCCGATACGTTCAGGTTCTCCATTTGCTGGAAAATGTACTGAAACGGGTTGTCAAATTGCTCGCCATTAGCTCCTGCGCTTCGAGGATCGCTGGTAATCAATTGAGCTGTTCCTGGATTTGCAATAAGAGCTTCCAGATAAGCTTTCGCTTTTGTATAGAATTGCATGTAATCTGTACGGCGATTATAAACACCTCCGCTATTCTCACTGCCCCATTGTTCAAAGGATAACGCGTTGCCTTCCATATCTGTATAATTGATGTCGGTACGACGGGTTGCATAACCACCGGCAAACAGGCATAAGCGAGCAGCCAATCCTTCTGCATAGGTGCGCGTCATTCTTGTTTTGGGCGAAAACGAATTTTCACCTGCCCGATACATCAAAGGGATTACCGTATCTAATTTTGCAATTTGATACTCGTATATGGCATCGCGTGGTGTTAAGGTAGAATCGATTTCCATACTAGAGATTATATGAGGCACATCACCAAAATAGCGGCAAAGCTCATAATACATCGTTGCCCTCATTGCAACTGCTTGCCCGTAGATATTAGACAGAGCATTTGGCACTACGGCATCCGGATCATCGGGATAATCTTCAGGATGGATCCATTTGTCATAGATGTCTAATGACTCGTAGTTGGTGATGAGGATATTGCATCGGGAGATAATGTCGTAGGCTTTTTCCCAGTTTCCTTTGTAGTGGTCAATATTGAAAGTAGCTGTTCCTCCAAAATATAAGTTTTCAGGGATATGACGGACCTGAGAGGCATAGGCTTCCGGGTGTCTTCCGGCATCTGAGCTACATACATTCAAATCGTAGAATAACCCGTTGGAGTGAAAGCCGTTATCTCTAAATACTTCGTAAGCGCCATCCAGGTATGCAGTGGCGCCTCCCGGATCGGAAAGTACAAAATCAATAGTTGTGTCAGACAGGGAAGATTGTTCCAGGTAATTGTTGCAAGAGGTATATGCGAACGATGTCCCTATCAGTATAAATAGATATAATATTTTTTTCATGTCTCAGTGTTTTTTCTAATTCAATTAAAAATCAACATTAACGCCAAATGTGTATGTTCTGGCTCGCGGATAGGCACCGAAGTCAAGTCCCGGAGTCGGGTAATCACTCGATCCGGCTTGTTTGTCCGCACTAACTTCGGGGTCAAGACCGGAATAACCAGTTATCGTAAATAAATTTGCGCCTGTAACATAAAAGCGTAACCTTTGAATTTTTACTTGCTGAGTAATCTGTTTCGGTAAGGTATAGCCAAGGGTTAAGGTATTCAAACGCAAGTAATCAGACTTCTCAAACCATTTTGAAAGAGTCAAACCAAATTCCTGATAAGGCACATGATACTTGGCATTTGTGTTCAGTGCTTTCAATTGGGTAGGATCGGTAACAGCTTCGAGATCACCCGATGCATTTATATCGTAAACCTTGTAGGCGTCCCTGACAAATCCAAAGCGGTTTGCTCCGAAAAAGTAGTCTTTACTACCAAGAGTGCTAAATAAACTTGCGATATTGTATACATGGCCTCCTAATGCATAAGTGAAATTTGCACTAAAGTCGATTCCTTTATATTTTGCACTCAAGCTGAACCCACCGGTGTGGCGGGGAATAACTTCGCCAAGTACATGGGCGTCATCCGAGGTGATTTTTCCATCCCCGTTCGTGTCTTTAATTTTCAAAGCACCCGGGAAAATTTGTGTAGAAATATCGTCACCGGCGCTGTTTTTTACCATCCCGGAGAATGGACTTGGATAGTTTCCGGTTTCGCTAAAACTTTCATAACCTGGCACGCCATCCTTCAATGTATATACGCCGTTGGCATAGTCAAAGTCGTCTGTCGAATAGAATCCGTCATACTCGTAGCCAATTACAGTACCAAGAGGCGTTCCTTCTTTAAATAAGAATTCACGACGAGGGAAGGTCGATACAGAGTTCCAGTCAGTTCCGTAATCTGTAATAATCCCTTCAGCAAGTTTTTCGATATTGTTCTTGTTGTAGTTGTAAGTGGCGTTAAAACTGAGGGTAAAGTCCGTTTGACGGATAATATCTAACCCGAATGAAATTTCAATCCCTTTGTTCGATGTTTTACCAATGTTTTGGTATTGCTTTGTAAAACCACTTACCGGGTTAACCGGTACTTGTCCCAACAGGTCTTTGGTGTTGTTCCAATACAATTCAAATGTACCGTAAATTCGCCCATTGATGACACTGTAATCAATACCAAGATTCCTTGCTACGGTCGTTTCCCATTTCAGGTTGGGATTCGGTAAAACTCCTTTAGGTTTGTAGATGATATTCCCGTTGCTTGAGAAATCAACCTCATAGAGGGCGTTCCATGCATCGTAAGGAATGTCATCAGAACCGGCAGTACCATAAGATAACCGAAGTTTCAGGTTGTCGAGCCAGTTGTGGGTGTTCTCCATAAATGGCTCGTCGGAAACCCGCCAAGCAAATGCACCTGCTGGGAAATATCCCCAACGTTTCCCGGATGCAAATTTTGATGATCCGTCAGCACGCATAGTTGCTGTGAATAAATAGCGATCTTTGTAGGAGTAGTTGAGTCGACCAAAAAATCCAGTCGCTGTAAATGACTGGTCTAAGGTGTTGTAGAAATTGAAGTTCTGTTTGGCAATTTCATACAATCCACTTGCTTCATCGTAATAAGAATATTGGGCAAATTGTATTTTGGCCATGGTTGTCTTAAAATCAAAATTTGCCGGGTAGCCCAAACCTTCAATATAGGTTTTTGTCGATTCAATTTTCCCTCCTTCGAATCCAAGCATTGCTGACATGCTATGGTCATCTCCCAGGTTTTTAACCTGCCAGTTCAAGGTTGTTGCATTCCGGTAATAACTTCCTCTGGTTAATGTTAACTGCGCTTCCCGGTCCAGAATCCTGTTATTTTCATCTGCTAATGCAACACCGGCGTCATAAAATTGCTCTTCATCATTGTTTCTTCCAACAAACATTTCGGTTCTCAAGGTCAAACCATCAATAATATCCCAGTTGATATAACCGGTGGCACTGAATGCATGCTCATATTTAATGTTTTCAATGTCCATCGTTCGTTTGTATGGGTTGTAGGTTTGATCCAGATTGACATCGCCGTTACCAAATCCGGCTGCTTGAGTCAGATCGGCATTTCCCCCAATATCCAGAACGTATTTGGTATCAATCGGGGCAAACGCGTAAGCATTGGACAAAAGTGTTCCCTTACCGTTAGTGACAGCTTCCTTTCCTTCAGTGTTTGATTGGACATAGTCAATATTGAACCCGATCTTTACATTGTCATATAATTTGTGTTCCAGTTTTAGATTTGCATTGTACCGTTTGTAGCCGGATTTAATTTTGATCCCCTCGTCATCGATCATATTGGCATAAAAAGAAACTGTTGTTTTGTCTGTAGCACTTGAAACGCTGACGTTATGAGACTGGGTCATCGCAGTTCTCAAAAGATCTTTTGTATAGTTGTGAACCGGAACATTGGCATAATCTGCATAGTGGTTGCCATACTTGGACCCTAATCCATAGTAATTTGGCATAGCATCCACTGCAGCACCACCAAAGGCGGTCATGTAACCCCATTGAAATAGCAGATACTCCTGGGAATTTAAGACATCGTTGGTTTTTACGACCTTTTTTGTCTGGTAGTAGCCGCTGTAGGAAACTTTAGTTGTTCCTTTTTTTGTATTTAAACCTTTTGTGGTAACCAAAATTACCCCGTTTGCACCTCTGGATCCGTAAATGGCAGTAGAAGCGGCATCCTTCAATACATCGATTGATTCTATTTGTTCGGCAGGGATATCGCTTAACGAACCTCCTGGAACGCCATCAACGACGACCAATGGATCGTTTGATTGAGTAATTGAACCTCCACCACGAATCCGAATGTTCATTTCAGCACCCGGACGACCGTCCTGTGCAGTAACGGCAACACCCGCCAGTTTTCCCTGGAGGGCCTGCGCAACGTTCGGAACCGGGTTTTCGACTAGTTCTTCACTTTTGACAGAAGAAACGGCACCGGTTAAATCTTTCTTTTTTACGACGCCATAACCAATGGCCACAACTTCTTCCAGGCCAATGGTCTCTTCTTCCAATGCCACATTGATTTGTTCTTTACCGGCAACAGCGATTTCCTGCGTTTTCATCCCAACAAATGAGAATTGTAAAATGGCATTAGTCGGTACGTCGCTTAATGTGTAGTTCCCATCGAAATCAGTAATAGTCCCATTGCTGGTTCCTTTTACAACGACAGTCGCACCGGGAATTGGCTCTCCGCTTGTACTGGTAACAGTACCTTTTACCGATCTTGTTTGCTGGACGACTGTTTTAAGCGTGGTTAATTCGTCATGTCCTTTCAAAATAATTTGTCGATCGTTGATTGCATAACTGATACCTGTCTGCTCGGAAACTTGTTTTAGAATACTTTCCAATGAAGCACCCTGAGTAGCAATTGTTACTCGTTGTCCTTCCAAAGTTGCATCCTGGTATAAAAAGAAGAAATCAGTTTGATCTTCAATTTGTTGGATAACCTCCTGAACTGTACCATTTGTGAGTTTTAATTTTAGGGCTGAATCGTGCGTGTAAGGATTTGCCCAGCTGGTTACAAATACAAGGAGTGAAAAGAGAATAGTGAGCTTCATTTTTGGTAGAATTGACCTGGAATCCTTCCCGGGGAAAGGATCTCCCATCCGTGATTTTTTCATAAGTTTGATACGTTTAGTGTTAGTAAAAATTAAATTACAATCGTGCTTTATCGCACTTGTTGGCCTCTTAGTTTAGCATATACTTGTGTTTATGGTTTTGACATTTGTGGCTGTTTGGAGAGCATGAACAGGGAGAACGCTTGCGATGGGGTATACAGCGGTTTTATTAACCAATGTGATCGACGAATTTTTTCGGGATGGTACAAGCAATTCGTTTATCATATTTACATTAGAGCCCGGCTGGATAATTCTATGTTTCTCATCAATGACTTTAATACCTTCTTTCTTGTATCTCACCATTGAAAGTTTTTCATTGATACTAACATCTTAGCCATTAGCGAGTATTAATCTCGATTCTGGCCATAATAATTGGGGCGTATTTGCAACTTGTTGATTTGTTTGGAGTAGGAAAGGACTGTACTTGTGGGGCTAGTAAGAGTCAGATAGCAAAAACAGAGTAGTCTAGTGGCGTATTTTACGGAGGTAGTCGTAAAATGTTTAACTCTTTGTTGTTACTTTCTTGTTTTATCCTTTTTGCATATTATTGATTATCGATGGTAGATTTTGTCAGGACGAAACTCATTTTGTCGTTTATTGGATGAGGTAAGATACCGCTGATTATCTGATATTTTCAATCAAACTTAGATTATCTTCTAAATTCATACCCATATTATTTGCTCACTTGAAGTGGGAGATGAAAAATGTCAGCGTAGTTTGATGAGTTAACATAGATCTGAAAAAATCATTGCTTGGGGAGTTTGCATTCAGGAACCGGAAGGAAGGAAAAACAGAATGGAAATTTTAATTCTTTTTAAAGAAGATTGAAAGAAGGATTTTAACTCCGTCTGATTCAATTGATTGTCGCAGATTTTTTATCGCTCTGTAGATCTGTTTCCGGGCTGATTCGATACTGATCTGCAAAATTTTTGCTATTTCAGGATAGTCTAATTCTTCTTCAAACTTCAGATAGATGATCTCTTTTTGTTTTTTGGATAGTTGATCGATAGCGGAAGATAGTTTTTGGCTGGCTTCGCTTTTTATCTCAGAATTAATTAAGGTTTCCTGTATATCGTATTCAATATTGAAGTCAAGCTTGCTATAGTTCTCCATGGATAGAACAGGGCTTTTCTTTTCTTTAAGAGATTTCTTTAGCAAGTTATTTTTGAGTGCAACAAAAAGGTAGGCTTTCAGATTTTGAATGTTCTCTCCCAGGGTGTCGCGTTTCATGTATAGTTCAACAAATACTTCTTGTACAGCATCGTCTACTATTTGGTCATCAGTGTTGAATTTCTTTCCATACCGAAAAAGATTTCCGGCATACTGGTTATAAATTCGGGTAAATCCACTTTCGTCTCCCCTGAGAAATGTATACCAAGTATAATCGATATTTGTTTTGTCCTTTAGCCCCACAAATCTATTGAATTCACT
>NZ_JBZQJF010000179.1:0-18494 GCF_059905295.1 Mangrovibacterium sp. | reverse complement strand
TTTACTTTTTCCTTCTCAACCGGTTGTTCTGTAAATTTCCGGATGCTGCGTCGCTGGCGGATAATATCGATCATGGTGTGTTATTTTGTGTGTTGAATGAGCAAAACAAACACATTTCACGCATAAATCCATAGATCGACCTGGCGGAAATGAAAAGGAAATAAAATAATAAAGGAAGTTGAAGGGTGGATTACATCAGCATAAACAGGACGACGAAAAGAATGAAGACCATAAACAAAACTAATTGGTTCCGGATAAATAGCCCAAGTAAAATCAAAACCTCCAGCTCTTCAGTGTCGGCGGTGTAAATTTCGATGCTACCGCGATCTTTTGTTAAAAATTCATGGCTTTGGAAGACAATGATTTCCTGTCCGTTATATTTCCACGACCAACGCGATTGCCAGAAATTTTTAATCTCCAGCTCAAAGCGTTTCCCGTTCAAAACCAAGTCGCTTTTTGGATTGAAAAGGTTGATCATGATGGTAGCGAGAAGTGCCTGGTTTGTGGCATCCGAAATTTCGAGTTTCGACAAAAAGAAATCCCTGTTCAGTACAAATCGGTGACCGTTTATCGTAGCTAGTGCATCGGAGCTGAAAAGGTTGTTCCAATTGATGATGCCAACCTGCTCGCTGCCACGTGTTACGGTCAGCTTCGTTTTAAATAATCCTTTTGTCCAGTATAATTTATCCATAATTCCAGCTTTCGCAAAATGGAATTGCAAGTTAACTATTTTGGAAGAAAAGAGAAGAAGACTTTGGCCTCCTTAAATGCTTAAAAATGTTAAAAAATCTAGGTAGAATTCGATTTGGAAGACTTGCTATGGTTTCTTTTTTGGTGTAATTATCGCTGGAAATTAAGATAAACTACAAACTTGTTTCAGGCCTGATTCCGGATTAGTTTTTCACCAGCGCTTTGGTCGATAGTAAACCGCAGGCCGCGTAAATATCCTGTCCGCGGGAAGCACGAATTGTTGTGGTAATTCCTTTTTTCTCCAGTCCTTCTTTAAATTCCAGCAAAGTTGTTTCGTCGGTTCCTTTCAGAGGTGTATTTGGGATTGGGTGGAAGCGAATCAGGTTAATGCGACATTTGATTCCATCGAGGATACGAGCC
The DNA here is from genome assembly GCF_059905295.1 of Mangrovibacterium sp. Lineage (NCBI taxonomy): Bacteria > Pseudomonadati > Bacteroidota > Bacteroidia > Marinilabiliales > Prolixibacteraceae > Mangrovibacterium > Mangrovibacterium sp. Next base: position 17,384 of record NZ_JBZQJF010000179.1, on the reverse strand, counting down.
ATCTCCCGAACATGGGCAGCTGTATCATTCAGCCCATGGAAAACGATGTATTCAAACGAAACACGACGCTGACGACCGAAGTCCCAGTTGCGGATTTCATTCAGCACTTCATCCAGTGGATAAGCAATTTCAACAGGCATTAATTTCTGGCGCTCCTCATGAAATGGGGTATGCAGGCTGATGGCAAGGTGACATTCACTTTCGTTCAGGAAACGAACCAGACCGGGAACAATACCAATTGACGACACGGTGATGCGGCGTGGACTCATGGCAAATCCCCAATCCGAGGTCAGTATTTGTGTACTTTTCAGCACTTCGTCCAGGTTGTCGAATGGTTCACCCATGCCCATATAAACAATGTTGCTTACTTCTTCCCATTCGGGAATATTGCGAATTTGATTGACAATCTCGCCGGCCGTTAACTGTCCCTGGAAACCCTGCTTACCAGTCATGCAAAACAAGCATCCCATTTTACAGCCAACCTGCGACGATACGCAAACCGTTTTTCGATCTTTATCGGGGATCATGGCCGTTTCAACAAACTTGCCATGTGCTGTTGGAAACAAATATTTTTTGGTGCCGTCGGTGCTTTCCTGCACTTTGGTGTGATCGGTCAGGCCGAAGGTGTATTTGTCATTCAGCAACTCGCGCGCTTTTTTGGAAAGGTTGCTCATTTCTTCGATTGAAGACACCTGCTTCTTGTACAACCAATCGGTTATTTGTTTGGCTGTAAATTTCGGCAAAGCCAGCTCAGCGCAAATGACTTGCAATTCTTCCAGTGTTTTTCCAAATAAAGCTTCTTTCTGCATTCTGAAATTTTTTGCAAAGTTAAAAATAAATCTCTGCAATAATGTTTTCGAACGGGACGCCCTTCCCGATTAGTAAATCGCGAACCTCGACAACCATAATGGCTTTACCACACAAATAATACTGAACATCATTGGGTAGTTCGGACAGGCTGTTCAGGTAATCCGTTACGCGGCCCGGAAACACATCGCAGGATTGCTCACGCGAGCAGCAGCGCTGGTAGTTCTTACCCAGCGACCAGTCTAATTCATCTTCAAAATAAAACTGGTTGAGGTAGCTTGCTCCGTGAATCAGTTTCTTGTTGTCGAACAAGCCCGATTGAAACATGGCGTAAAAAGGAGCAATTCCGGTTCCGGTGGCAATCCACCAGGCCGGCTTACTATTGCCGATGAAACTTCCGTAAGGTTCAGTCAGCAGAACTTTGTCGCCTGGGACCAATGTTGCCAGTCGCGGAGTTAGGTAACCATCTTCCTTAATGTTGAAAAGAATGCGTAGTTCTGATTCGTGATTGCCGCTGCATACACTGTAGATGCGCGGTGGCTGCACCCGATCTACGGCCAACTTAACGACTTGTCCCGGCAGAAAATCCCACCGTCGCTTCACCGACAGTAAAAATACGCCTGGTGAAATCTCTTCATTATTAACCACTGTTTCTTCAAACAGCTCCCGATCTTTCTTAATATATTCTTCGGCTTTAGCCATATTTTCAAATTTGTCTGCCTGTAAAACAAGGAGGTAGCCTTTTGGTTTTAATTGTTTGTCGATTATTCTTTCACAGGCGGTATATTTCACAAACTTACGAGTTCCAGAGGGATCCTACCCCTGTTCCTACCAACTGAGACTGAACACTGTGACTATATTTACTAACTTTGCCCTAAATAAATCTGATGCAACGCGCGATTAATTTCATATTAAAGCTTCTTGGCTGGGTTCTGCTTGTCCCGATTTACTTTTACAAGGCAGCCATTTCTCCCATTTTGCCTAATTCGTGCAGGCATACACCAACTTGTTCTCAATATGCTATTGAGGCGATCAAAATACACGGGCCATTCAAAGGATTTTATCTCGCAACGAAACGAATACTCCGCTGTCATCCTTGGGGAACTCATGGCTACGATCCGGTGCCACCTGCGGGGAAGATCAAGGTGAAGAAGATGGATCTGACGCAGGACAAATCGTCGAAATAGGCTCTGCCACCTACGATTTACCTCTCTGTTCCAGGGAATAACCATTATTATCCGGGGATACTCGATTTAAAATCATGAAATCAGAATTTACATTCGGGAAATCAAATTTAACATTTGGTTAACCATAAAAAGTCGTTTTCGTTTGTTTAGAAATACGTACTTCAGCTACCTTTGCTAGGTATTTATACTTACTGAAACTTTAAAGCGGCAAATTATGGAATGGTTGATTAGTGTGATCGTAATCTTGATGGCCTCGTTATTAAAGGGAATGACAGGCTTTGGCTTCGCCTTATTGGCCTTGCCCATCCTTACAGTTTTTTTCCCAATGCAGGCTCTTGTTCCTGCAATGACCCTGTTCAACATGTTCACTTCGATTTATATATTGGCCAATATCAAACTAAAAATTGAATATAAATACTTGCTTCCGATGCTTGCCGCCAGTTTTATCGGCATTCCTGTAGGAGTACAAATCCTCCAATATTTGCCTGAGCAAACCATGGAGCTGACCACCGGAATCAGTATATTCTCACTATCGATGGTGTTTTTGTTGAGCGGCAAACGGGAAGTTCCTGAGTCACGCAAAAAGAAACCAATCGTTTTTGCCGGGTTCCTTAGTGGTTTTATGGCTTCCAGCATGTCGATCGGAGGACCTCCAATTGCATTGGCAATGAATCGTAAAGGCTATACAAAAGAACGTTTTCGCAAAATGTTTGCCTTGGTTAGCGTAATTAATGCTGTAATTGCGACGGCACTTTATGTGGCAAAAGGGATTTTTGTTGCCTTTTCGCTGAAATTCGCCGTTTTTCTGTTCCCGGTTATGCTACTTGGCTCTAAGCTGGGTGATGTATTGTCGAAAAAGGTTAACCAGGCACAATTTAAACGGATGATCCTTTATTTGAATATGGTGCTGGGCTTGTTTATTGTCGTGCGTATTTTGCTCCACTCCTGAAAAAGTGTCTGTGTCTTCAACAAATCAAGGTTTTGTCGGTTATAAGTCGGACAATAGCAAACAGAAAGCCGGAAAACAATAAAACAAAGAAAAGGTGAAGGAATACTTCGTCCGGTTCTTTGGAACCCTATTATTCCGCCCGACTTATTATCTTTGGTATAGAAACGAGAACACGGAACATTTTCATGAGAAAACTTTTAGTCTTTATCTTTATTCTGGCAGTTGCCTGCACCGGACCACAAAAAGCAGATAAACCGACCATTGCAGTCACGATTTTGCCTCAAAAATATTTTATTCAAAAAATTGCCGGCGACCTGGTTGATGTTCAGGTGCTGGTGCCCCCCGGAGCCAGTCCCGAATTATATTCGTTGATGCCATCCCAAATGACCAGCCTGTCGGGAACATTGGCGTGGATTGGCATTGGTAAAGTCGGATTTGAAGAAGGCTGGGTCGATAAAATTCAGGAGAGTAACCCCAACCTGAAATATTTTGATAGTTCAGTGAAAGCCGACTGGATTGCCGGTGAAGAAGAAGAGCATGGCGACCATGTTCACCTGCATGGTGTCGATCCGCATATCTGGTCGTCGCCAGCAGAGGTGAAGAAAATTGCTCGCGAAAGCTGCAAGGCTTTAGTGGCAGTTTTACCGGAGTACAAAACACAGTTTACCGAGAACCTGGCTGCTTTCGAAAAGGAAATTGATATCTTGGATGCTGAGCTAAAGTCAACCTTTGACCGGCTTCCGTCTAAAAAATTCTTAATTTTTCATCCGGCATTAACCTACCTTGCCCGCGATTACGGGCTGGAGCAAATTGCTATGGAGCTCGATGGGAAAGAACCTTCGCCTCGTCATCTCAAAGAATTGGCCGAAATGGCCAAAAATGAAAATATAAAAGCCATTTTTGTACAAAAGGAATTTAACATGGATAATGCCCGGCAAATGGCGAAGGAGATTGGCGGAGAAGTGATCCAGGTAGATCCGTTGAATGAGAACTGGGCTGATGAGTTACGCTCTATCGCTCAAAAAATTGCTAAAGCTGAGGCGATTCAGTAACCCCGATAACCTGTATGCAAAAACTGCTCGAAATAAAAAACCTGACAGTAAGTTACGATCACGAAATTGTGCTGAAGGATGTTGATCTGACGATCAGCAAAGGGGATTTTCTGGGGGTGATCGGACCAAATGGCGGAGGTAAAACAACTCTGATTAAAGCTTTGTTGGGACTGGTGAAGCCAGCTAAAGGTGAAATCATTTTTCACATTCCGGAAACCCGCATCGGTTACCTGCCTCAGATCAACCAAATTGATAAACGGTTTCCGATCACTGTGCTCGATGTTGTTCGGTCGGGAAAAACAGACCACCGCAGCTTTAGCTTGTTTGGTAAGCAGAAAGAGGAAGTTGCTTATGCGGAAAGCTTGTTGCAGAAAATGGGTGTTTTGCATCTGCGCGATAAGGCGATTGGGGAACTATCCGGAGGACAAATGCAGCGTGTTTTCCTGTGTCGCTCGTTGATGAACCGCCCGGAACTTTTGATTTTGGATGAACCGGATACCTTCGTCGATAACCAATTCGAAAGCGAGTTGTACGAAAAGCTCAAAGAGTTGAACGAGCGGATGGCTATCATTCTGGTTTCGCATGATGTGGGCACTATTTCGTACTATGTGAAAACCATTGCCTGTGTAGCCCGCGAATTGCATTACCACCCCAGTAACATTATCAGCACACAGCAGTTGGCCGCGTATAACTGTCCTTTGCAAATTATTACGCACGGCGAGGTGCCGCATACCGTTCTCGGCCTCCATAACGAACATGACCACAACCACAACCACGAGCATGGACACCATCATTGATTTATTTCGATACGACTTCTTTGTGAATGCCTTTTGGGCTTCGCTGTTTGCTGCCATAACCTGTGGGATTGTGGGAACTTACATTGTTGCGCGCCGAATTGTATTCATCAGCGGCGGGATTACGCATGCCTCATTCGGGGGAATCGGAATTGGCTATTTCCTGGGATGGAATCCGCTTCTTGGGGCGGCTTTCTTCTCGATCTTGTCTGGGCTTGGGATTCAATATTTCACTCGCAAAGGTCGGTTACGGGAAGATTCATCGATTGCGATATGGTGGTCCCTGGGGATGGCGATTGGGATTATTTTTATCTATCTGTCACCGGGTTATGCCCCCAACCTGATGAGCTACCTGTTTGGTAGTATCCTCACAGTATCGACGACTGAAATTTGGATAATGGCAGCTTTGTCATTGGTACTGGTGGGCTTCTTCATCCTGATGTACCGCGCCATTTTGTATGTCGCCTTCAATGAGGAATTTGCCAAAACAACCGGCTTGCCGGTTAACCTGATCAACTATATACTGATTAGTCTGATTGCAGTAACCATTGTGATGAATATTCGTGTGGTGGGCATCATCCTGATCATGTCCTTACTTACGCTGCCGCAAGCTATGGCCAATTTGTTTACGCACGACTTTCGGTACATGATGCTTTACTCGGTTGGCTTTGCTTTTCTGGGCTCTTTTGCAGGCCTGCTCTTTTCGTTTTATGCTGATATTCCATCAGGAGCATCCATCATATTCACCCTGGTGGTTCTGTTTGGAATTTTAAAAGGGGTTTCATTGCTTCAGAAACGTAAAAAGCGAATCAATGCCGGAATCTGATCTGGTAACCTGTTTGAGCTGCAATAATCAGTATGCGAAAGATGATCTGCAGCGGTCGTGCGGTAATTGTTTTGCGTGTACCGGTTGCGAAATCTACATTTGCCCGAACTGCCGGCGACAGATCGTTATTAAACCAGTGAAGAAACCGCAGCTTGGCAAAAGCGATCAAGGCAAATGATTTCTAAGGGATGAGAATTTCTGTTGGGTCTCTGGATCATCGCTATTGCAATTCAATTTATTGATTATCTTTGCGGCGTTTTTAAATCATTCATTTTTAATTAAATGGCGCATAAATCAGGTTTTGTCAATATTATCGGGAATCCGAATGTCGGAAAATCAACTATCATGAATGCCTTAGTGGGCGAACGTTTGTCAATCATTACTAAAAAGATGCAGACAACGCGTCACCGGATTAAAGGGATTGTGAACGGTGAAGATTTTCAAATTGTTTACTCGGATACGCCCGGAATTTTGAAGCCCAACTATAAGTTGCAGGAATCGATGATGAGCTTTGTAGATACTGCTCTGATTGATGCCGATGTGATTTTGTATGTGACTGATGTTGTGGAGAAAGCCGATAAAAATGAACAGTACCTGGAAAAGATTCGCAAGTCGAATGCACCGGTTATTGTGCTGATTAATAAGATCGACCTGTCAGACCAGGAAAAGGTAATGGAGCTGCACAACTATTGGCGCGATTTGCTGCCGGCAGCTGATATCTTCCTGATTTCGGCAACCGAAAAATTCAATATTGCTCCAATTTTCGATCGGATTCTGGAGTTGTTGCCTGATGGACCGCCGTATTTTGGTAAAGATGAATTGACCGACCGGAATGAACGTTTCTTCGTTACGGAGATTATTCGCGAAAAGATTTTGCTGAATTATCAAAAGGAAGTGCCTTATTCGGTTGAAGTTGAAGTGGAGGAATTTAAAGAAGAAGCGAAGATCCTGAATCTGCGTTGTGTGATTCATGTGGCACGCGATAGCCAAAAGGGTATCATTATTGGTCATCAGGGTAAAGCATTGAAGAAAGTGGCTACTGAGGCGAGACAGGATCTGGAGGAGTTCTTTCAGAAAAAGATATTTATGGAGTTGTATGTGAAAGTAAGCAAAGACTGGCGCGATAAAGACCGCCAGTTGGGTAAATTCGGATACGACTTTCAATAGTTTCAGTGTTCAGTCTCAGTTGCAGTAAGCAGCTTTGGAATTTGAACCCTGGAATTTGAAATTTGAAACTTAGAGGAGGGTGAAAGCCCGGAACATATAAATTTTAGAAAAAGCAATGAGCAATATTGTAGCAATAGTAGGAAGACCAAATGTCGGTAAATCAACCTTTTTCAATCGCTTGGTTGAGTCCCGTCAGGCCATCGTTAACGAGACAGCGGGTGTTACGCGCGACCGGAACTATGGAAAGTCGATCTGGAATGGAGTCGAATTTTCGGTGATTGATACCGGTGGTTATGTGGTGAACTCCGACGATGTGTTTGAGGAGGAAATTCGCAAACAGGTAAAACTGGCGATTGATGAGGCCGATGTGATTGTATTTGCAGTTGATGTTGAAGGTGGTATTACTGACCTGGACATGGCTGTTGCCAACATTCTACGTCGTGTTGATAAGCCTGTTTTCCTGGCTGTCAATAAGGTGGATAACGTACAGCGCCACATGGAAGCCCACGAGTTTTATGGTCTCGGTCTGGGTGATAAATTATATCCCATTTCGGGTATGAATGGTAGCGGTACCGGCGATTTACTAGACGATGTAGTTGCTGCCTTTCCGCAAAGGGACAAAGAAGAAGTGATCGAGGAAGGAATTCCGCGTTTTGCGGTGGTTGGCCGTCCCAATGTGGGAAAATCATCCTTCGTGAATGCCTTAACCGGAGTTGATCGTAACATTGTAACCGATATTGCCGGAACAACCCGCGATGCCATCAACACCCGCTATACCAAATTCGGACACGATTTTTACCTGGTGGATACCGCCGGTTTACGGAAGAAAGCCAAGGTGAAAGAAGATGTTGAGTTTTACTCGGTACTTCGTTCAGTACGAGCTATTGAAGAAGCTGATGTTTGCCTGGTGATGATTGATGCAGAACGGGGCATTGAGGCGCAGGATGTGAGTATCTTCAACCTGGCCCTTCGCAATAAAAAAGGAGTTGTGCTTTTGGTAAATAAGTGGGACCTGATGGAGAAAGACAACTCATCGGTGAATAAATTTACCGAGATGATTCACGAACGAATTGCTCCCTTTACCGATGTGCCCATCATTTTTATGTCTGCCATGACCAAGCAGCGGATCTTCAAAGCATTGGAAGTTGCTGTTGAGGTGTACCAAAATAAATCGCAAAAGGTGAAAACTTCAACACTGAATGAAGTACTGCTGGAAGCGATCGAGAAATATCCGCCACCATCAATCAAAGGGAAATACATCAAAATCAAATATGTAACGCAGTTACCAAGTCCGACACCATCGTTTGCCTTGTTCGCAAACTTGCCGCAGTATATTAAAGATCCGTATCGCCGTTATATTGAGAACCAGATTCGTGATCATTTCAATTTTACAGGCGTGCCAATTCAAATCTATTTCAGGAAGAAATAATAGACATCAAAATACACTGAAGGTCTGATCTTTATGGGGTCAGGCCTTTTTTATTGAATGGTGTTTTATTGGCTCATGTCGAGTTAACTTGCAGTCATCCTCCACATTAAGGCTTTATTAACATCTCCGGAGAAAGTATGTTGCAGAGCATATTTTAGACTTGAAAGTCTATTTTTGCCGCTCACTCGAAACCCAGCTTTTGAAAAAATAGAAATATGAAATATAAATTCAACTTTATTGATAAGAACCAGGGGAGCATCAAAGATGATATCCTTTCCGGATTGACTGTTGCTTTGGCTTTGGTTCCCGAAGCAGTCGCCTTTGCTTTTGTGGCGGGTGTTTCGCCAATTATTGGGTTGTATGGTGCCTTCATGATGGGGCTTGTTACTTCCATCTTGGGTGGTCGGCCGGGAATGATCTCCGGAGCAACCGGAGCCACTGCTGTTGTGATGGTGTCGCTCATCAGTCAAGGAAATGCGATGGGAGCTTCCGGCGATAACATGGGACTTCAATATCTGTTTGCAACCTTACTGTTAGTTGGAATCTTGCAGATGAGTGCCGGTTTTCTGCGTTTAGGAAAATTTATTCGTATGGTACCTGCATCGGTCATGATGGGCTTTGTAAATGGCTTGGCAATTGTCATCTTCCTGTCTCAGCTCAATATGTTTAAGCTGGGAGGCGAATGGATGGTGGGTTCACAATTGTGGACCATGCTGGGGCTGGTTGGCTTAACCATGGCAATTATGTTTTTGCTGCCGAAAATCAGTAAAGCAATTCCTGCGGCACTGGTTGGTATTTTGGTTGTTTCAGCAGTGGTAATTTTCGGTGGAATTGACACAGAAACTGTAAAAACCTTTATTCAGGCTGGTGGTGGTACCGGTATTAAAGCAGGTTTGCCAACCTTCAATATTCCGGTTATCCCGTTAAATTTTGCAACCTTGAAGTTCATCTTCCCTTATGCCGTAATTTTAGCTTCGGTTGGTTTGATTGAATCATTAATGACCTTGAACCTGGTGGACGAATTGACTGAAACCCGGGGTAGTGGTAACCGGGAATGTGCTGCTCAGGGGGCTGCCAATTTTATCAACGGGTTGTTTGGAGGAATGGGAGGTTGTGCAATGATTGGCCAAAGTATCATTAATATCAAATCAGGGGGACGTAACCGCTTGTCGGGAATTGTTGCTGCGGTTTGCTTGTTAGCCTTCATCCTTTTTGCTTCAACTTATATTGAAATGATCCCGATTGCGGCTTTGGTTGGGGTGATGTTCATGGTTGTTATCGGCACTTTTGCCTGGAACACCTTCCGCATCATGAATAAAATTCCATTGGCCGACTTGGTTGTCATCATCCTGGTGACTGTGTTAACGGTGATTTTCGACCTGGCTATTGCGGTATTTGCAGGGGTAATTGTTTCGGCTTTGGTTTTTGCCTGGGAAAATGCAGTTCGTATTCGCACCCGGGAATCGATGGATGAACACGGAATAAAGCATTATGTGGTTGTAGGTCCCTTGTTTTTTGGATCAACAACTTCTTTTAATCAGCTATTTGAAGTTCAAAACGATCCGGATGAAGTGATTATTGATTTTAAAGAATCGCGAATTATGGACCAGTCGGCTATTGAAGCGATTAATAAAGTGGCTGAACGTTATCAAAAAGAAGGGAAAAACATTCATCTTCGCCACTTAAGCCGTGACTGTACGCGTCTGATTCGTAAGGCCGAAAAGATTTGTGATGTGAATATTGTTGAGGACCCGAATTATTTCGTGGCCATCGACCACTATAAGAAATTGACCGGTCAAAAAGCCGAGTCATAGTTTTTTTGCTATTGGTTAAACCCGGTTCCATCTCCTTTGGAACCGGGTTTTTTATGTCTCTGTTTTTAGTCTTGCAGAAATTGGTTGAGTAAACCTCCTGATTCTTTTCGCTGATTGCCTCCGCGTGGGCTCAGCTCTCGGATTAGTTTTCGAATTGGCATCGATTGTAACCATACTTTACCTGTTCCGCGTAAGGTCGCTAAGAAAATTCCTTCGCCGCCAAAAACCATCGAACGTAGGTTCCCCGCCTGCTCAACGCTGAAATCAATTTGTGGCTCATAGGCTACAATACAGCCGGTATCGACGCGCAAAACTTCATTGTTTAGCTGACGTTCAATAACTGTTCCTCCGGCATGGATAAAGGCTCTGCCATCGCCGGTCAATTGCTGCATGATGAAGCCTTCGCCACCAAAAAATCCAGCTCCCAGACGACGGTTAAAGGTGATGGATATTTTAGTTCCCAAGGCAGCACATAAAAAAGCATCTTTTTGAACAACAATTCGACCTCCCATACGGGCTAAATCCAGGGGGATGATTGTTCCCGGATAGGGAGCCGAAAAGGCGACATGTTTTTTTCCCCATCCCTGGTTGGCAAAATGAGTCAGGAAGAGCGACTCACCTGTAATTAGTCGTGACCCGGCACTCAGTATTTTATCGAAAAAGCCGGCACGTGGGTTCGATCCGTCACCTAATTTTGTTTCAAAGCTAATGCCGTCTTCCATATAGATCATGGCTCCGGCTTCGGCGATTACTTTTTCGCCCGGATCCAGCTCAACTTCAACAAGCTGAACATCGTGTCCAATGATTTTGTAGTCAATTTCGTGTGATTGCATGTTGTCTCTTTTTCAATTTCTGTCAACGAATTTATAAAATTGAAGGTTTTCCACAGCTTAAAATCGATGAATGGCAGATGTGAACAGGTAAATGATTTGGAACCGGTTGCAGCATCATGCGTATTTAGCAGTGAGGGTTTCTTTTATATTAATTGAAAATTACATTTTGAAGAATTACCGGGCAATTTTCAGCGACAGTGAAAATTAGCGTTCTCAATATTGTACATTAGATTAAACTCTAACCCCAATTGTGATGTATGAATACGTGTTGTTTATAGACACCGAAACATCGGATATGCCTAGACGATGGAATACCCCCACTGCCAAAGTTGACGAGTGGCCTTATATTTTGCAGATTGCATGGATTATCTGCAAGAGAAGCGGGGATTTGGTTTGTTCGCGCGATTTCTTTATTAAACATGAAAATATAGAGATTGACCCGGTTGCTGAAAAATTGCATGGAATAACACTTCAAACCTTGGAGGGCAAAGGGGTTGATCGTAAGCTGGTTTTGAATAATTTGGCCAGTGATATTGAAATCTATAAACCACTGATTGTTGGTCATTTTCTCGAGTTCGATAAAAAAATGATGGAGGTTGGTTACACCAGGGAGCATATAACTCAAAATTTCGAGCATCTTCCAAAGTTCTGTACCATGCTTTACACTCGTAAGTCGAGAGATATTTTTGGCGGGCATTCGTACTTGCGGTTAAATCAATTGTACGAATCGTTATTTCATAAATCAATGGAAAAAATTCATGATGCCATGATTGATGCTGATGCAACGAAAGCATGTTTCTTTGAGTTGGTGAAGCGTGGGGAAATTAACGATAGCGTAATTACACAGCAAATTCGAATGAGCGGGCGACGCTGGGAGTTTCCGGTTTGGTTGGTCATCGGGTTAGCTGTTTTATTGGCTCTGGCGGTAATGGCTGCAGGGCTTTATTTTATATTTTGAGATACATTTAATTGTGGTGAGTGGGAGTTATGAAGATTCAAAAAGACTTCCTGAAGTCAGTACAACCGTTTAATTTGCTTCCGTCAACGGTGTTGAATGATGTTGCCGGGATGATGGAATTTTTCACCTTCGATCAGGAAACAACTGTTTATGTGCAGGGCGATTCGGAGCTTAAAACGATTGATGTTATTATTGAAGGTGACTACAAAGCTTCTTTCTATGATTTGGAAGGGGTGCTGAAACTGAAAGAACTCTACGACAAGTCAGCCATATATGGTGCAAGTTCGGTTTTGCTGAATAAGAAAAAATCGATTCGGACGGTAATTGCCAGTGCAGGAACGGTAGTTGCCCGTTTGGATAAGGAAGAGTTTAAATCGCTTTGCCGGAGTTACGACGATTTCTTCCATCATTTTACTGAACAGTTCGGCCAGAAAATGCTGAACGATGAATATGCTCATTTTGTGAAGCGCGACAGCACGCGCGAAGGAAACTTCATCGATGCCGACTTTATTTTCACCCGGCGAATCAATACTATTTTCCCTCGTCCACTGGTTACCTGTTCTCCCGATACGCCTGTTTCGGAGGTGGCAGCAATGATGGTTGAGAAAGAGCTGAATTGCATGTATGTCGAAAAGGAGGGACAGATAAAACGCATCATCACCAAAGATATTCTGATTAAGAAAGTATTGGCAGTGGCATTACCCGCTTCTACTCCTGTAAAAAAGGTTGCTCAGAAAAAGTTTGTAACCATCCACAAGGATGCTTTGCTTTATGAGGCTTTGCTTGCCCTATTCCCAAGTGAACACGAGTTTGTGCTGGTGACCGACGGAGAGCGTTACCTCGGGTATATCAGTCGTTACCGGTTGCTAACCGAACATGCGCAATCGCCTCTGGTATTTATCCAATCGGTAAAGCTGTCGAACACAGTTGATGAGTTGAAGGATAAGTGGCAAAAGGTTCCTGCTTTAATTGAGAAATTGCTGGAGCGTGGAGTGAATGCCGAAATTATCAACCGGATTGTGACCACCATTAATGATGAAATTCTGCTTCGTGTAATCGAAGGGGTAAAACATAAAATGCTACCTGCGCCGGCCAGGTATGCTTTCATGGTGATGGGCAGTGAAGGACGTCAGGAACAAACCTTGGTAACCGATCAGGATAATGCGATTATATACGAAGATACGGGCAGTGAGCACCGCGAAGAAGTGCGGGAATATTTCCTCGATTTTGCAACCCGAATTTCAACGAGTCTGAATGAAATTGGCTTTAGTTATTGTGAAGGTGGTTTTATGGCCAAAAATCCGAAATGGACACATTCACTTTCGCATTGGAAGGGCAATTATGCCCAATGGATTAATGAACCGATTCCGGAAACAGTTATCAAATTTGCCACTTTCTTCGATTGTCGCTTTGTTTATGGCGAAAAGAAACTGTTTAACGAATTGAAAGATTACATGGTTGATTGCCTGCAAAAATCAACCTCTAAATTTTTATATAGCCTGGCCTCCAATGCCCTGCATTTTGAACCACAATTGACCCTTTTCAAATCAATTCGGACCTTCTCGAAAGATGAGCGAAAGGTTTTCGATATCAAAAAGAGCATGACTCCCATTGTTGATCTGGTTCGTATGTTGGCCTTAAAGAATAAGGTGATTGAAACCAATACCGGTAAACGAATTCAAAAATTGCATGCCGGTGGATTTCTAAACAATTACCAGTTTAAGGAACTGATACATGCTTATTATTACCTGATGGGGATGCGTCTGAAACAGCAAACCGGTTCTATTTTACAGGAGTTTACAGCACCTGATAATTTGGTTGAACCGGAGAAGTTAGCTAAGGTTGAACAGGCTACCTTGCGTGAGATATTCAAGTACATCAGGGACTTCCAAACAACGATTCATCTCGAATTTAGAGTTTAAGGGCTAGTCGGTTAGCTGTAATGCTTTATCTTTGGCTGGCCATGGAAAATCAAATCGTCTACATACCGGATCTTAGTTCAGAGTTTGTTTTTCAAACATCGCGGAGCAGCGGGCCGGGGGGCCAAAATGTGAATAAGGTGAATTCGCGGGTTGAGTTGCGCTTTGATGTCAATAACTCAGCTCTGCTAACGGAGTTTCAGAAGGCTGTTTTAAAGACAAAATTGGCAAGCCGAATTACTGCAGAGGGAATTCTTATTCTAACCAGCCAGGAAGAGCGTTCGCAACTGAAAAATAAAGAACAGGTTGTCAGCCGGTTTTATCAATTGTTGCGCGAGGCCTTGAAGCCTGTTCGAAAAAGGCGCAAAACGCGCCCGACTCGATCTTCGGTTGAGAAACGCCTGCAAAGTAAAAAGATGCGATCGGACCGGAAATCAACGCGCGGAAAAATCAGATTTTAAAGATGAAAAAGAAAGTCAAAATTATGAGTGTTCTACTCAGCCTTGTCCTGTTGTCATGTAGCCAGCCAAATAGTAAACAGAAATTGCAGTCGGGCGATTTGTTGTTTCAGGGAGCTAGTTCCGGAAAGCTGTCGGAGGCGATTGATAAGGTAACACAAACAGGTGCAGCAACTCATTTTTCACATGTTGGTATGGTCGAAGTGGCTGATGATGGCTCTGTTTGGGTGCTGCATGCCGATGTGAAAGGAGGTACTTCCCGGGTGACATTGGCTGATTTTTTAAAGCCTGAAGGCGATTCAATTCAAACCGTACTTTATCGTTTAAAAGCACCTTGGCAAAAAACGATTGATGCAGCTTTAGTGAAGGCACGAACGATGCTTGGACTGCCTTATAACTTTAGCTATGAGCTTTCTGATTCAAGTCATTATTGCTCTGAGTTTATTTATAAGGCTTTTGAGAGCGACAGCGTCTTCAAATTAAATCCAATGACCTTTAAAGATCCGGCAACGGGCGATTTTTACCCAACCTGGGTTGACTATTACGCCAGGCTTGGGCATGCCATTCCTGAGGGAGAACCGGGCTGTAATCCCAATGGGATGGCAGCTTCCAATAAGCTCGAGTGTCTGGGGGACTACCGGAAATAGTCCTTCCTTAGTCGTTTAGTTGATCTCTTTGTAAAGGGGAAGTTCAACGAAAAAGGTTGTTCCGTCGTTAAGTTCGCTTTCAAACCAAATGCGGCCATTAGCCGATTCAATAATCTTTTTAACAATGGCTAGTCCTAAGCCCATACCACTGGTTTTTGTGGTGAAATTTGGTTGAAATAACTGGGATCGGATGCCCTCCGGAATTCCTGCCCCGTTGTCTTTTACCGAAATAATTGCATGCGTTTCGTTACACGTCAAGCCAATTTCAATAAGACCTTTTTCACCCGTAGGGATAGACTGCATGGCATTTTTGATGAGGTTAATAATCGCGCGCGAAAGTTGTTCCTTGTCACTCTTTACCATCACTTCCTGTTGGCAAGGGGCAAGCTTAAACTGCATTGTTTTATTCGAATCGAAGAGATCGGTCACTTGCTTAATTCGCTTCGATAGGTTGAAAACTTCATTCTTGGCATTTGGCATTTTTGCGAAATTCGAGAACTCAGTAGCGATATCCGAAAGGGTATCTATTTGCTCAATAAGTGTTCTTGTTACACGGTTAAAAATTTCATCGTACTGCTCGCTATTCGACGATTTAGCTCGCTGCAAATGCTGAATATGCAGCTTCATGGGTGTTAGTGGATTCTTAATTTCGTGTGCAATTTGTTTGGCCATTTCCCGCCAGGCCATTTCCCGTTGAGTGCGTGCCAGCAACTCTGCACTATCGGCCAGTTCTTCTACTTTCCGGTTGTATTCTTTAACCAAGGCTCCAATTTCATCGTCAGCATTATAGCTAATTTGCTCGTTTTGTTTATCAAGCTGAATGCCCTTCAGACGTTCCTTAATTAAGGTCAATGGGCGGGTAATCTGGTTGGCCAGTAACAAAGCTACCACAACACTGATGAAGAAAAGCAACACATAAAGGTTGATGAAGGCCACAATGAAGGTGGTCACTTCCTGCCTTAGTTCGTCTCCTCGGGTGAAGTAGGGTAGGTTGATAAAACCGAGATACTCGCCTCGGTTGTTGATAATTGGTTCGTAGATGGACAGGAATGACAGGTTGCCTATTTTTTCTGGCTGGGTAATGCTGATTTGGTAGTTTTCGGTCAGCTCATAAAAAGCATCGGCATCCATTCGCGAAGAGATAATTCCCCGGTTAAAAACCTCCGGACGCGAAGAAGCAATCAGCTCACCGTTAAAACTGTAAATGTTAATGTCGGTGCGGAAAATATTCGACAAATCTCCCAGGTCTTGCCATAACCAATCGAGTACATCGGGGGTAAATTCGTCGACATTCTTCAGGCGAAGGTTAATCTCTTCAGCAATCGATTTCATCTTTTCATTTAAGTCGGACTGATGCTTGTTCTTGTACTCGCGCAGGTTATAGTAAATGGTTCCTGAAGCAACCAGCAATAGCGAGAACAAGACAATCGCAATAATGGAAGCCTGTATCCGGAATTTCAAATCGTATATCAAAGCCTGGTTCCGGTAATTGGCATTCCCAATCAAAACCATCAGTAGGATAAATACAAAGTAGAAAACAAACAGGTACGGAAACGAAACGAGATATTGGCTAAACCCAAAAGACTTAGTGCTGACAATAATATAATTGTCATTTCCCAGGTTGTAAATCAGGTGGTCGTAGCCATCCCACTTCCGTTGGATCAGCTCTTTTTTGCTATTCCCGATGTTGTAAGTGCTGATGTAGTAATTGTATTGATAGTCTCCGCTGAGGTAAACCAATTCGTTTTTGTAATATTTGGCATATGAGAAGTTACGGTACCGGCTAGGCTCCTGAAGTGATTTATCGAGCAACAACTCGGGAAAACCGACCCCCTCAGGCAGCAATTTCGACTTTAACTCAATAAAAATGGATAGTCCCAAAGGTTTGGACGGTAGCGGAAAGGTAAATCGTCCGAAATACGAAATTCGTCCGTCCATATAATTCATATAGTAGAAGCTGGTTCCGGGAATTTCAGTTCCTGATTCTTCAATCATTTGGTCGAAAAACGGGTAGCAGGGAACCATCTGGTCGTCCGGTTGAACCAGTAAACTGTCACTTCCCCCGCAAACAGTAATCCAGGCATCATACTTTTTGAAATAACCGTTGAAATAATTTCGGGTAACGTAATCCTCAATTTGTTGGTAGGCATTGGCTGCAAGCAGCTCCGGAATGACCGTGTCAACACTGAATTTCTGCTGAATCTCTTTGAGGAAAACTTCCGCTGCCGGATCGTGCTCCGAATATTGGGTAATCGCCATCAACTTTTGCAATTGCAAGCGCTTCTCGTTGTTGTTCGACTGGATGATAATGAGCGAAAAGAAGGTGTATAGCGATACAAAATAGATGATAAACGAAAGTGAAAATCGCTTTATCTGTGTCTTCTGGAGAATAAATACCGATAGGTTCGCGATTAAATGAAGGGTGATGATATAAACGATGGTTGCTTTTGTGTAAATACACAGCGCTGCGAAGATGATTATGAGTACTAAGTGAAGGTAGAAGAATAATTTGCGACGGATGAACTTCTCGCTGTATTCCACCAC
>NZ_JBZQJF010000178.1:0-10717 GCF_059905295.1 Mangrovibacterium sp. | reverse complement strand
GTTTTCGCGAACCGAAGCATCAAACTGAATGGCCGTGAGGCAAGCTGCCGTTGTAATAAAGCCATCGACCAGGATAACCATGTCCTGTTTTTTAGCCTCAAGCATAGCACCAGCCATCATCGCTATTTCAAATCCACCAAAAGTAGCCAAGGTTTCCTCAACAGTCACTGGATCGTATTTCTCCGAAACGGTCTTCAAAACCGATGTTTTATAGTCGAGCTTCTCTCCCACCATGCCGGCACCTTTTCCGGTGCATTGCTCTATCGGCAAACCGAGGTAGCGATGCATCAGTAAGGAGGAAGCGGATGTGTTCCCGATTCCCATTTCTCCAAAACCGATAATATTACACCCGCTAGCAGCTTCAGCTTTAACAAGCTCTGCACCCAGCGATTGAGCTTCCCGACATTGTTCAACCGTCATGGCTGGCTCTTCCAGCATGTTTTTGGTCCCCATCGCTACTTTGCATTCAACCACCGGCAAATCTTTTGGGAAATAAAAGTCAACACCGGCATCCACAACTTTCAGATTGATATCGTTTTGCTTGCAAAAAACATTGATAGCAGCACCACCGGCACAGAAATTCATTACCATCTGCCAGGTCACTTCTTTCGGATAAGGGCTAACACCGGCATCGGCCAGACCATGGTCGCCGGCAAAAACCAGCATCGCCGGATGTTTCAATTCAGGAGATAAAGTATTTTGAATGGAACCAATTTGCAAAGCAATCCGTTCCAGCTGACCTAAGGCACCTGTGGGTTTTGTTTTCAGGTCAATTTTGTGTTGTAATTGGTCTTGTATCATTTCATTTTAGATTACTAGATTTTAGATATCAGACAAAAGTCTATTGTCTCAAATCTGTTGTCTTCTTGTCTATCACTTAATCTTCACCGGAATTCCGGAAACAAGCAGGTAAACAGCATTAGCTCCTTGGGCAATGTGCTGGTTCATCCAGCCCTGAAGATCGGCAAACTTGCGGGCTACTTCGTGTTCAGGGTGAACCCCCATTCCAAGCTCGTTAGTCACCACGATCAGCTCCATATCCTGCTGAATAAATTGTTCCCATTCAGCTTTTGCAGCATCCAGAGCTTCCTCCAGCTTGTACCCACTATCGTGAAAGAAATTAGTCAGCCACAAGGTCACACAGTCCATCAGCACCACTTTTCCCTTGAAATCATGCTTCGAAAGCTCCTTTTCTTCCTCCACATTCTCCCAGCGTTCATCACGGTCGGCTTGGTGTCGTCTCACCCGCAGGGCAAAGTCTTCATCCCAAATACGGGCTGTTGCCAGGTAAACAGGACGATCGCTTTTCGACTCTGCCATTTGCTGGGCAAAGCTGCTTTTACCCGATCGGGCTCCTCCGGTTACGAGTGTTATTCGAGCCATGTTTTGAGTTTTGAGTTCCAAGTTTCGAGTTTAAAGTTTCAAAAAATAGTCGCGAGACATGAGTCGTGAGATAATAACGCACTACCCGCGTCTCGTACTCCATATTTTCTTTTAACCACAGAGGGCGCAGAGTTTGTCACAGAGTTGCAATGAGTCAAACCATTAATGACCACTAAATGACTACTAAATGACTACGAGTGACCATTACTAACCGTCTTCAACTCGCATCTCATGACTCACGACTTCTTTTAAGCACAGCGGGCAAAGATTTTCACAAGATAAAAACTGAATACCGCGACTGAACACTGATCACTTTTTATCTACCGTGCAGGAGCAAACGTCTTTCACGTAGCGCCAGCTAATGACATCTCCGGCTTTTACGTCTTGATTAATGGCTAGTTGTGGTTTTTCACCGTTTACCGTATAATACCAGGCCATATCGCCACGCGAACCTGCCACATTGTTGATTGCAGTAACAAAAACATATTCATTAATCGGATGAGTTTTAACATCGGCAGCATGTTGTAAGGCTTCGAGGGCTGTCATTTCTTTCGGACATTCAACTTGAATTGTTTCTGTTTTCTTTTGCTCGCCATAGTTAATCTCAACAGTCACAAACCGGGCCTTACCGGCCACGGCAGCCATACTGATTGTCAGCATCAGCACAAGGCTTGATAAAAATGGGGTTAATTTCATTTCAGCTTAATTTTGGTTTTATTTTATAGCATAAAGACTATCCCAACCGAAATTGGGATAGCATTCATTCGTAAAATCAATTGCTACTAATTAGAGATAAATAGCCATAGCCGGAGCGGCACCTACTGTTTTAGTATCCTTGTAAGTTCCGTCAGCATCAAAAATCTGCATGGTTCCTTTGGTTGTGCTACCGTTGCTTATAAATACATAGATATCGCCGTTATCCGGATTGACAGAGACCCCGTTAATACCAGTCACGTCACTCAGCAGCTCTGTTGATTCAAAAGTTCCCGAAGCAACATCGAAGACCTTAACTCCGCCAACCAAGTTCCAGTTTGCATCGTATCCGGCAGCTACAACATATACTTTCGACTGGTCTTTACTTAAGGCAATAATCGAAGCGTAGGCGGTACTTACATTATCCAGATCATATACAGTTAATTCATCAGTGCTCGTATTAATATACCCCAAACCAGTTGCAGTTGCAGTTTGTGAATACGAACTAATTAATGCCACATACAGGTTACCGCTATCATCTTTGATTAAGCTGCTCCCGACTGCCGGAGTCTCAATATAGCTAATGTCTTCAGTCGACAAATCCATTACAGCAATCGCTTTCTTGTAGTTCAAAGCAGCATACAATTTACCGTTAACAATTTGAACGCCTTCCGGTCCACCTGGTAGGCTAATTGTTTCTTCAACCTCACCTGTCAGCACATTGTACTTCGCAATGTAACTATCTGGCAAATCAACCCAATCGGGATTTGCACCCCAGCACGAAATGTAGAGGTAGTCGCCATAACCGACACAAGCACGCGGTTTCTCAATGGAAGTTGTAATAGTATCCTGTGAAACAAACAGCTCATTTACAGCAATAACATTATCGGGTTCGTTATTCATCAAATAAATCGTCCCATCGTAATTATAAGCATATTGAGGAGCTGACGTAATTGGTGAATAATCGTTCTGAAGTTGATAATAGTACTCCGACACTTCATCATTCGCATAATCGTATTTAGTGATCGATGAGGATCCAACCCCGTAACCGCCATAATTGACAATGTAAGCTCCTGCAATTTGATCGCTATAGGAAGAACCTCCATTGTCGTCATTATCATCTGAACATGCGCTTAACAAGGCTACTGAAGCCAAAAAAAATGGTAATAGTTTGAATAATTTTTTCATGAGATATTCTATTTGTTTTTATTGAAATTCAAATCGGTAGATAGTGTAAAACGATAGTTTCGGCCCCACATCGCGTAATCGGGTTGATTTTGATAATCCTGATCCAACAGGTTATTCACCGCAAAACTCAGTTTGAAATCCTGATCCTTAATTTGCAGTCCGCGCGATACACCGCAATTCATCAAAACGAAGGAATCCAAAACTGTTCCATCGGGCGACAACGCGTTACCGGTGTGATCAGCTAAACGCTCTCCGGTATAAACCGCATCGACAAAAGCCGACCAAAGACCACGTTCAGCCATCAGGTAGGCGTTTCCCATATGTTTGGGAACGTAAATCAACGCCGTCCCTACCAGACTCAAAACCTGGTCTTCTTTAACCTTAGTCGGGTTGAAGGTGTAGTTCAGGCGGAAGTTCAGCGTGGTTTTGTCCAGGAAAATATCGTTATTCGATTGGAATTCGATCCCCTTACTAATCACACGCGAGCGATTTTCGGGTTCCCAATCCACACTGCCGGGCCTCCATTCAATCCAGTCTTTCACATCCATGTAAAAACCATTCACTTTCAGGTCCGACTGAAATACAGCTGAGCAATACTGATACTGTACGCCCAACTCATAATTCATCCCTTTTTCCGGCTTCAAGTCGGCATTTCCAACTCCCGGCCAAAAACGGTCATTGAAGGTCGGAATCCGGTAGCTTTTCGCCAGATTACCGGTTAATTTAACTACCGAAACATCAGTCAGCAACAACCGGTATTCAAGTCCCAGTGAAGGGGTAAAAGGAGCGTTGAAATCAGTCACCAACTCTTGTCGCAGGTTCAACGTTAACTTCAAGGTATTCAAAGGCGTGTAAAAACCAGACAGGTAAAAAGAAGCTCTTTGCTCATAGTCGATAACATCCGACGAGTAAGCATAGACATCCGGTTTTATGTAGGTATATTTTGCGCCAAACTTATAACCAAAGTTTTTTTGAACATCCTGTTTGGCTTCCACCTCGGCAATCAACCGGTTTGTCCCGATTTTTTGCAATTCATTGGCATTATAAACCTGCATATCGTGTACAAAACCAAAACCACCTTTATACTGAAGGGCATGTTTGCGATTTTCGTATTCCGACCAAATCCGGATATTTTTGTTATCCAGTGTCTCCCCGGCAGCATTGAGCGGATGCTCACTCATCAGGGCCTGTACCTGGTGCCAGTCGTGTTCGAGCCAAATAGCCGTTTTCCACCATTCATGGGCATTAAACCGGTAATTCAGTTCCTGTAGCAACCCCATGTTTTCAATCATCGCATTTTGCTGATCAAATTTCTTTCCGTCACTTGGTCTGGTAAACGGAAAATCATTCTTCAACATGTGATAGTACAAGCGTGTAACTGATTCGAACTTCCCGTTTCCGGCAAATACTTTGGCGCCATACAATTGCTCTCCAAAAGATCCTTGCGATACCGTTGCTTTTACACGGGCACCATTGGTCCAGTTATTACTTAAACCAAGGTAAACGGCACCACCAATGGAACCGGAACCATTCACAGCCGATGAGGATCCGTACTGCAGATCAATACCATCGAATAAATAAACAGGAATACTCGAAAAATCGGAATGCCCCAACGTTAAGGAGTTGATGTTGATACCTCCAAAGTTCACCGAAGTGTGATCTGCAGCCGTTCCTCGAATCCGAATGGTCGATAGTCCACCGGCATTCGACTTCAAATAAATCGGGGTAAACTGCATCAGTAACTGGTCCAGGGATCCTGCCTGACCGGTTTCAATTTGCTCAGCCGGGATAGATTCAACCTTGGCACCAGCCTGGTACTTTTTATAAGGGGCATAGGTAGCCACCTCGTGCAAGAGAACAGAATCCGCTAATTGCTCCTGTTGGGCAAACAAGTTACCCGATAACAAGGTCAACAAACCGATAGATAGAACAAACCTTCTCATTTCTTTTTTCAGAATATGAGCTTAGGATAAAATTGTGGAAAATACGTGATTACAATATTTCACCAGCTTTACTCCCGAAGCTATTGTTAATACTTTAAAAGATTATGGCAGGTCTTCTGGCTCACCTCTCTTCCTGATGCCTTCCCGTCTCATTTGTTTGGAAACAGTGGCAGGGGTTTCAGAAAGATTATTGGAGGTTTACAGCTGCGGGTACAGCTCCGGAATTACACCGGATTCCCTTTTCATCCGGATCCGACAACTGTCGGATCGCTGGAACCAAATCCAGCAACAAAAGTAGGAATTATTTAATTCAAAGAAGAAAATAAGTGAAATTCAGCGATAAATTTTACAGATCATGTACTACCACTCTCCCGCGAGTCCCTCCTTCAAGCCTTTATTGTACACATCCAAATCGAAACGATACAAATAGGGAGCTTTATAGGCCACACCAGTCCGGCGCTCGGGCAAGCGTTTCACAATTTTGTAGCTTAATATTTTACGTTGGAAGTTGCGTCGATCTAACTCGCGCCCCAGGATCGTTTCGTAAAGCTTTTGCAGTTCGGGCATCGTGAACTTTTCAGGGAGCAGATTATAGCCAATCGGCTGATAGCGCAACTGTAACCTTAGTGTTTCAAGCGCATCGTCAAAAATCTGGTTGTGATCCATCATCAGGCTACCAACTTCGTCAATAGCTTTCCACTCACATTTTTCGGAATGTAAATCAGGTAGCGCTTCTACTTTCGAAAATTCAACCAAAGCATAAAACCCAACCGAAATAAAACGTTGCTTTAACCAATCAATGCCATCCAATTTCATCTCGGCTCTTTTCATGCGATCAACCTCAAAAATTGGATTTTTGCGTGCAGGATCACTAAATACACGAAATTGTTTCAGGAAGATATTTTCAACACCGGTCCGTTCAAATAAGATCCGGCTGGCTGCTTCCTCCATCGTTTCTTTCTGCTTAACAAACCCACCAGGCAAACTCCAATCGGTAATAAATTTGGGCTTCAATAACAAAACTTTCAACTGGTTATCACTGAAGCCAAAAACGACACAATCAATAGATAAATGTGATAAATATTCCGTGGAAGGAGATTGTAGATTTGTTTCTTTCCGGGTTGTCATTGGGTTATTAAATTTGCTTAAAAATAATCATTTTCGCTAAACGACCACAACTTTCCCAGCAATGAAATAGCCTTAATGTTTTTTCATCATCTTTTCGCTTACCAGAAAAATAACCGGTTTATTCGAATAAGGATTTACTTGAGTAATCACAGGCGTTTTATAAACCTGTTCAATGGTTTCAAAGGTCAGCACCTTCTCCGGATCGCCCTGCATAAATACCTGGCCGTTTTGAAACATGATCAACTGATCGCAATATTCCGAGGCCAGGTTCAGGTCGTGAATCACCATGAGTACCGTTAGTCCCATTTCGACATTTAAGCGCTGAATGAGGTTTAAAATGCGTACCTGGTGGGTAATATCGAGATGCGAGGTTGGCTCATCCAACAACAATAGCTCCGGCTCCTGAGTTAAAGCCCGGGCAATTGCTGCCCGCTGCTGTTCTCCCCCGCTAAGCTCGGTCATCAGTTTATCTTTATGGTGAAAGACACCGGTCAGCTCCATATATTTTTGCGCCAGGGCATAATCATCTTTGGTTTCAAAAAACTGAAAGCGCGAATGGTAAGGTATGCGGCCCATGAGCACATAATCTTCAACGGTTATTTGCCCCGCATCAACGGTCTGCGTAACAATCGCAATATGTTGAGCTCGCTTTTGCAGCGAAAGCTGCTTTAGATTTTCCCCTTGCAAACGAACCTCTCCTGCCAGGCTGGTAAGCGTTCCTGTAATTCCCCGAAATAAGGTTGTTTTTCCCGACCCGTTAGGACCAATAATACCGGCAAAAGCTCCCCGCTTAAGGCTGAAACTGATATCCGATAATTTAAAGGAAGGATATCCGCACGAGTAATTCGCTATTTCAAAGAAGTTTTCGCTCATACCAGGTTCTTTTTACGACTCATCATGACAATAAATATAACACCGCCAATAATGCCGGTAATAACCCCAATAGGCAACTCGTTGGGAGCAATAATGGTTCGGGCCAATACGTCGGAAAGCACCAGAAATGAGCCCCCAAACAGGAATGAACTGATCAGCAAAATGCGGTAATCGGTACCAAAGACCAAGCGCAGCAAATGCGGAATAATCAGGCCCACAAAGCCGATAACACCGGCTACCGAAACGCAAATTCCGGCCAGTAACGAAGCCAGCAAAAACAGGATTCGAACAGCCACATTCGTATTAATTCCCAGGTGCATAGCTTTCTCTTCGCCCAGGCGCAAAGCATTTAACGGTTGAACAAAGAAGTAGGATAACACCAACACTACCAAAGTTGAAACAAGGGTCAGCCAAATCAGGAAACTGTCTGGTTCATCGAGCGATCCCATAATCCAGAAGATGATGCCATGCAGGTTTTCACTGGAGCTGATCGACATCAGAAACATCATAGCCGACGAAGCTACAAAGCTCACCATAACACCGGTTAGCAGCATGCGCTGTATATCGATTGTCCCGCGACGGGAACTGATGGTATAAACCAGGAAAATAATCAGGAAAGCCCCCAGAAAGCCTGAGATTGGCAACATAAAAGAACCAAAGGACAGCTGTAAACCAAAGACTATAGTAATGGCAACCCCCAATGATGCTCCGCCCGAAATACCCAGGGTAAAAGGCTCAACCAACGGGTTGCGGTACACCCCTTGTAAAATGACGCCCGCCAGGCTCAGTGCTCCGCCAACAGCTAGCCCAAGGATGATCCGCGGTAAGCGTACCTGCCGAATCAGCATATACTGAATACTACCATGATCGCCTCCACCAAAAAGCATTTTCAGCGCATCAATCAGGCTGATCTTCATTTCACCTGAACTAAGCGACAGCAGGATGGCAAACAACAGTAAACCGGCAAGTACAATAACTGCCAGAAACCATTTCAGATATTTCGGATTATTCATTCAATATACTTTAAAAGTATCGAGTCGTGAAACATGAGTATTGAGTTATCTCATAGCTGTTATTCTCGCACCCCCAGTCTCAGTACTCCAAACTTCTTTTATTCATTAATCAGCCAGCAGTTCATTTGCTAAGCTAAATTTAGGGTTGAAAACTTGAGACGTAACCGCTGGTTGCTGTCTTTCTCATGACTCATGACTCATATCTAAAACTCAATCCCTTTTCGGCTGGGAATACCCTGCTGATAGGGATGCTTTATCATGTTGATCTCACTCACATAGTCAGCTCGTTCAATCAGTTTTTCAGTTGCGCCACGACCGGTCAACACCAGCTCAGTACCTTCCGGCTTCCGGTCGATGAAGTCCAAAAGTACAGCTTCTTCCAGGAAACCATCGCGTACAGTAATCAGAATTTCATCCATAATCATTAAATCGGGCTTGGCAGTTTGCAGGTAACCCGCCAGGAAAACCAAGGCTTCGGCGACTTGTTTTTGAAGCATCCCGGGCGTTACTTCTTTATTAAAATGCGGGTGCCCATCGGTAAAACCCATGATGGTTGCTCCCAAAGCTTTCAGACTGTCAATCTCGTGATAGCCGTACAGTTCGGGGCGTTTCATAAAGTGACAATAGGTCACTTTAAATCCCTGCCCCAACGCACGGGCTCCCAGACCTACAGCGCAAGTGGTTTTCCCCTTGCCATTTCCGGTGTATATGTGAACGAGTCCTTGTTTCATTTTCTATAGTATTGAGATATGAGTCGTGAGCACCGAAACCAAAATGGAACGCAGTTGACCTGCTCACGACTAATTACTCACGTCTAACGACTTTCTTAATTGTAAATCAACCCAATCATCTGCTCCAGGGCATCCACAAAATCAAGTGGTGTTGGGCTGCAGGTTTTTTCCGAGTCGAGCACAAAAATTTTATTATTCTTAACGGCATTCAGAGCCGGGTAATTCTCCCACTTATCCTTTTCATCAGCACTCACCGAACCCATCAGGATGACAAAAATGATATCGGGATTACGTACCAGTACCCCTTCACGGGTAATGCTACCAATTTCCAGGTCTCCGGCAATATTTTCACAACCCGAAAAGTCGATAAAGTCCTGCATAAAGGTATGAGGAACCACCGTAAACAGCGGGTTGGCGCCAATTTGCATAAACACCCGCGGCTTATGACCGGTTTTCGGGACCGAAGCAATCACTTTCGCTAATCGCGCTTTCGATTCAGCCACCAGCTTTTCGGCTAACTCTTTCCGACCAATCTTTTCACCTAATCGCAACAGGTAATCACACATCTCCTGGTACGATTTCGGGTATGGGAAATACATTACCTCTACTCCAAGATTCTCGAATGCCCGTTTGGTTTCCGGACTGGTAAGTGAACTGGTCAACACCAAATCGGGCTTCAGCATCATCGCCTTTTCCAGATTCACCTTCACAGCCGAGGCCACCACTTCAGCATCATCCGGGTTTTGAAGGGTACAAAAACTGGTACAACCTACTAATAGATCTTTAGCATCCAGCATGTACAAACTTTTGGTGAGCGAGGGAGCCAACGAGATAATACGCTGCGGTGTAGTTGCTTGGGCAAAAAACCCCAATAGCAGAAACAGGAGACTAAAAAAGCCCGCTTTCCGGTAAAAATTCTTCTGTAATTTACTTTGCATGAACGAATCAAAATTTCAATGATCCGAAGAAAAGACAAGGATGGAACAGGTATTCCAACGATCTTTTTTCCCCGAAGATCCGGTTAATACTGGTTGTTTAAGGCAGGTCTTCTGGCTCACCTCCTTTGCCGATGCCTTCCCGTTCGGCAGTGCCGGACAGTGGCTGGGGTTCAGCAAAATTCGCGAGGTTTACAGCAGCGGGGACTGCTCCGGATTTGCACCGGATTCCCATTTTAAGGCAGCTTCGATTAAAAAGCTAGCCACCAAAAACCAGGTCAAAAGTAGAAAAATTAATTGGGAATCGGATGACTACCCTCTGAGAGCACCGGAAATATTGGTCAGACTATTTTCACAGTCATCCTGAACTTGTTTCAGGATCTGTTGGGAATTCGGGATGACCAGTTCAACAGCTTCTCTTTCTTACACCGATACGCAAAAGGAGTGTCGATTTGAGATTCGTTTAATCAATCTGAGAAAATAAAGCGAGTTGGCCAAAACAAACATCGTCTGATTATCATCAACTTAACACTTCATTCCCATTTAGGCACGTAAATTGGCTAAAGACGGTTGTTGCAGCAAAACAACAAAAAGAATGAAACAAGTCAGCAACATATTAATCGCTTTAGCTATGTTACTCGCCGTAACAGCGGGTGGAATTTATCTCCTGCTCTGCGCGGCTTTTTCGAGCCAATTCAGCAAAGCAAATACAGCCAAAGCGGTAAAAACATAAAGTTTGAATTCGAAAGAATAACAATATCCCTTACCTCGAATAATTGCGTTAAACAAGCAAAAGCCGTTCCTGAACCTCAGGGCGGCTTTACTTTTTT
>NZ_JBZQJF010000177.1:0-2741 GCF_059905295.1 Mangrovibacterium sp. | reverse complement strand
TTTTGTACTTTTCGTAATAAGTGTTCTTTACAAGATCAATGGTTCGGACAGTTTTTGCTAAATCAATGAATTGACAAGAGTCCCAGATATCGCAGAGAATTATGTCTCTCACAACAATATTTCTCAAAACGACAAAAGGGACTCCATGGAAATAGTAAACAAAATTTTGAAGCAGATGTCCAACACTTCGAGACCTCAACAGAAATTTATAATGGTGCTATTTTCGACTTTATTGCTTTTGCGCGGTAGAGCTAACTTTCGAAACTTAAGCCGCTACAGTGGATTATGTGAAAAAACCTATTCGCGTCAATTCCGCAAGACATTTGACTTCATAGAATTTAACCGTTTGGCTGTATCTGATATGATACCCAAATCGCATACTCAGATTGGCGCCATAGATTGTAGCTTCATCAACAAAAGCGGCAAACACACATATGGTCTGGATAAATTTTACAACTCAAAATTAGATAAAGCTTCTATAGGGTTAGAGATTTCAACTATATCCATCGTAGATGTAGTTGAAAACACGGCTTACAATATTTCCACACGCCAGACACCGATTATTAAAGATCCGAACAAGACCCGTATGGATTGGTATCTGGAACATCTTCAACAAGATCGATACGCTCTTTGGCCAACAGTGCGTTACCTGGC
Source organism: Mangrovibacterium sp. (assembly GCF_059905295.1). Classification (NCBI taxonomy): domain Bacteria; kingdom Pseudomonadati; phylum Bacteroidota; class Bacteroidia; order Marinilabiliales; family Prolixibacteraceae; genus Mangrovibacterium; species Mangrovibacterium sp. Next base: position 2,087 of record NZ_JBZQJF010000177.1, on the reverse strand, counting down.
TCATGATGGCTATTATCAAAAGGTAAAATTTGTCGATGGTGTTGTTGGTTTAGGTCTGCACAGCATTGGCAAACTGCGTTGCGATTCCAATCTTCGCCACCTATACCAAGGTCCTCAAAAACCGCTTGGACGAAACAAAGAGTTTGGTGAAAAAGTACGCTTTGATGATCTGAGTCACTTTGAATTAGCGGCAGTAGAAAAAAAGCAAAGGCTTTATACTACCGTTGTCAACAGTGTCAGCTTAAAGAGAAATATTCGCGTCGCCTATATCGTCAAACAGGATGGCGGAAAGATATCTACAGCATTGCTGTTTTCAACCGACATCCATCTTGCCGCCACTGAAATCTATCGATATTACAAAGCTCGATTTCAGATCGAATTTCTGTTCCGCGACGCGAAACAATTTACAGGACTTTTAGATTGTCAGGCCCGATGTAAGCAAAGTCTTCATTTCCATTTTAATGCTTCGATGACAGCCCTGAATTTGATCAAAATGCAAGACCGTCAGTTAACCGAAAGGTCTGAGGGCCGCGTCATATCTGTTTTGAGTTGGAAAATCCGAAAATTTAATGAACATTTACTTGAACGCTTTTCTTCAATGTTAGGTCTGAACCTAACTTTGATAAAATCAAACTCAGAATATGAGAAAGTCCTTAATTACGGAACCATCAATGGATAAAACTGTCTGAACCATTGAATAAAAGATTCTCAATATTCAGAAGCTTCTCACGGTAGGAACCCCAGTTACCCGGAGCCCCCCGCACAGACCCGGACGTGCAGTTTTCCCGCATCCGGTTCCTCGGTTGTACTCGCCTTCGCGTAAGGCGTTGTTTATGCAAATACCCGATGTCGTCTATTTACAATCTGCATTTCTGGCTTGGCAATTCCTAACCAGTCGATTGCTTTGCTGAAGGCCTTCCAGTGAAAGCTCTTTCGCTTGCCGCCTCGGCGGTTCAGCCATTTGAATGAACTCTTTATCGCCCAGTTGAAAAAGTGCCATACCGTATGCAAATTACCAGGAACATTGTAGTAATTGTAATGTCCTACTAATTTCCGGTTTAGCGCTTTTATGAATTTCTTGCCTTTTAAATGCCGATTTTCTTTGATCCATTCCTTGATGCGCTTGCGGGCACCCTGCAACTTCTTCGGTGCCGTTCTCTGTTCCACTCTGGCAACACCTTCTTTGTCTTTCATCCAATATGTCTCAAAGCCTAAAAAGTCGATCCGCCTTTCCATTCCCGGATGAAATCGACTGAATCGGATAAGACCGGTCTTTTCCGGTGCCACTGCCAGATTGAACTTGTCTAATCTTTTGGGCAGTTCTTGATAAAACCTGTTGGCTTCATCCCGATACTGAAATGCACATATGAAATCGTCTGCATATCGGAGAAGGAATGCTTTGCCCTTGCAGTGCGCCTTTACCCGCTTCTCAAACCAAAGGTCCAGTCCAAAGTGAAGGTATACATTCGCTAAGACCGGCGATACAATCCCGCCTTATGCGAAGTAAGTAATTATGCAAAGTAAGCCTTAAAAACCACAATAAATCAATGGTTTCTTATTGATTTACTTGGCATAATCTCCACCAATGATGACTGAGCAAAAGCTCAAAAAATCATTGAAGGAGATATGTTTATGCAAAAGAAACCATTGAAAGATCTGTTGCAAGAGTTAGAGCAGGAGCTGCTGCGACTCGGTTACACTGAAGGCTCCATGAAGTTTTACCGTAACCGGTGGGAAAAAATTATTCAGTTCGCTAAAGAGCGGGATGATTTTTTCTATTCCGAGCAGCTTGGAATCAATTATGTTGAACACCATTACCAGATCCTTGAAAAGGATTTTGATAAAACCCTATCCCAGAAAGATACACAAGAACTCCGCATCATTCGAATGATTGGGGACTTCCAACTCCACCACACTGTTCTTAGACGATACTATAAACACAGAAAGCTGCTTACAGATTCCTATTACATAGGCATCAGTAAGGATTTTAAAGAATACTGCAAGTACAAAGGGTATTCCAAAGTAACCGTAGATCATTACGTAAAGCAATCGGAGCGTTTCATGGATTATCTTGTTTCCCAAGAAAT
>NZ_JBZQJF010000176.1:0-3325 GCF_059905295.1 Mangrovibacterium sp. | reverse complement strand
GTTGCTGCCCTGAAAAAATACATGGCCAGCAATAAGGCTGTAGAATCCATGGAAGAAGCGTTCCGCTATACCGAAGAAAAATTTAATGTTGGAATGGTGAACTCGGTTGAATACAACCAGGCTAAAAACAACCTGACCAAAGCACAAAGTGACCTGGCTCAGGCGAAGTACGATTATATATTCCGAACCAAGATCCTGGATTTCTACAACGGAGTGCCCATAACGCTCTAAGCTGAATCCGTTTCAATAAAAAGAAAGCTCCGTTCTGATTGCAGGACGGAGCTTTCTCTTTTGGTGGTGTATCCGTTTAAATAACCTTTAGTTCTTTCCCTACCTGGATGAACGCTTCCACAGCTTTGTCTATTTGTGATGAAGTATGTGCTGCTGAAAGCTGAACGCGTATACGGGCTTTCCCCTTCGGCACAACCGGGTAAACAAAGCCAATTACATAAATACCTTTGCTTAAAAGCATATCGGCAAATTTGACCGCCAAAGGTGCGTCGTACAGCATAACCGGTACGATAGCTGTTTCGCCTTTTACCAGGTCGAAACCGGCAGCTTCCATTTTGCTGCGGAAGTAATTGGCATTCTCCATGGTTTTATGTTGCAGCTCGGACGAAGAACTGAGCATCTCCAGAACCTTTAAGGTTGCTCCAACAGTTGCCGGGGCCAGGGTGTTCGAGAATAAATACGGACGGGAACGCTGCCGCAGCATCTCGATAATTTCTTTGCGGCCCGACGTACATCCGCCGTTTCCTCCGCCTAAAGCCTTGCCGAAGGTTGTTGTAATGATATCAATTTTGCCCAATAAGCCAAAATGTTCGGCAGTACCCCGACCTGTAGCACCAATATAACCCGAGGCATGGGAATCGTCAACCATAACCAAGGCATCGTATTGCTCGCAGAGTGCAACAATTTCGGGCAGCTTGCAAAGATCGCCGTCCATCGAGAAAACGCCGTCGGTAACTACCAAGCGGTACTTGGCCGATTGGGCATCTTTCAGGCATTGTTCCAACTCGGCCATGTTCGAGTGTTTGTAACGGAATCGCTGCGCTTTACAAAGCCGCACCCCGTCGATAATAGAGGCGTGATTTAATTCGTCGGAAATGATGGCTGAGTCTTCACCCAGTAAAGGTTCGAACACTCCACCATTGGCATCGAAGGCTGCGCAGTATAAGATGGTATCTTCGGTTCCCAGGAACTCCGAAGTTTTGCGTTCAAGTTCCTTGTGAATGGCTTGTGTTCCGCAGATAAACCGAACGGATGATAAACCAAATCCCCAGTCGTTCATGATGTTTTGTGCGGCTTTAACAACTTTAGGATGGTTGGCCAACCCCAGGTAATTATTGGCGCAGAAGTTTAATACTTCCGTTTCGTCACCAACTTTAATACCAGAACTTTGCGACGATGTGATAATCCGCTCTGTTTTGTACAGCCCTTGTTCTTTAAGCTCCTCGAGTGTTTGCTGAAGGTCTTGTTTTATCTTTCCGTACATGCCTTTATTTAATTTTTGTTTCTTCCAAATTTAAGGCTGATTCGGGAATTAAAAGGTGATAAAAAACATTTCGGGTAGGGTTGATGCAGAAAATGCTGGATTAAAGACAAAGAGATCTTAAAACTTATTTAAAATGGAACGAAAACAATTTTTAAAACAAGGTCTGGTTGGGTTGGGGTCAATTGTCGCACTTTCGAAGACCATGGTTGCATGCTCGGGAAGTCAGGATGATGTTGTTTCTGAAACGGCAACAGCAACAACGGATGCAAGTTATACGAATGAGACCAGCAGCGGCGATGCCTGCGAATTGTCACCAACAGAAACCGAGGGACCATATCCAATTAAAACGCCGGCTGATTTGGTGCGTGCAAATGTTGTTTCGGACCGGGAGGGAGTCGCTTTGTTACTCACACTAACAGTCTTGGATCAGAGTGCCGACTGTGCTCCACTGTCAGGTGTTTTGGTCGATATTTGGCACTGCGATAAGGATGGCTATTATTCCGAGTACAAAGGAAGTGGTTATAATTCGACGCAAATTGATAATACCTCCAAACATTTCTTGCGGGGAAGGCAAACAACGGATGGCAACGGGCAGGTCTCGTTTATCAGTATTTATCCGGGATGGTATCAAAGTCGGGCACCCCATATTCATGTTGAAGTATTGAGCTCTTCTGAAGATTCAATGAAAGTTACTCAGATTGCTTTTCCGAAGGATATTTGCGATACCGTGTACTCAACTTCTGGTTATCATGGCTCAGCTGATACCCTGAACAGTAAAGACAATGTATTTTCAGATAGCCTGAATGGTAATTTAGCCGACTCAATCTCCGGGAATACCACTGATGGCTATACTTTGTTGAAAACAATTGTAGTTTAAATTCAAAGATTCAGTTTTAACTGGTCTTCCAACAGGCGAAAACTCATTCGGTGATGCGGCGACACACCGTATTGTTCAATGGCTTGACGGTGGGCCTTGGTTGGATAGCCTTTGTTTTTGTCCCAGGCATAGTTGGGAAACTGTTCATGCAGTTCGTTCATCAGGTCGTCGCGGTAAGTTTTTGCCAGGATTGAGGCGGCTGCAATGGGGAGCAGTTTACCGTCGCCTTTAACAATGCAGGTATGCCCGATTTCAGGATAAGCCTTAAAACGGTTGCCATCAATCAGCAGGTGCTCGGGCTGTTGTTGCAGTTGCTCTACCGCACGATGCATGGCCAGAAAAGAGGCATTCAGAATATTGATTTCATCAATTTCGGTATGGCTGACCATGCCTACTGCAAAAGCCAGTGCTTGCTCTTCAATGATTGGTCGAAGCAGGTAGCGTTGTTTTTCGCTTAGCTTTTTGGAGTCGTTCAGCAGCTCGTTTTCAAAATCGGCAGGTAAGATAACAGCCGCAGCCACAACCGGTCCGGCCAGGCAACCACGTCCGGCTTCGTCGCAGCCGGCTTCCAGGCGTCCTTCCTGTAAGTAGAGTTGAAGGGATGGTTTTGTCGTTTTCATCCGTATTGATTTTGGACAAAGATAAGGGAATTGAGCAAACCGGTACGAGCCCGCTTTTTCTGAAAATGAATGAACGCGAGTGTGCAAAGACACTATAATTGTTTCGAAATAGTCAGTAAGAGTGGAGAATGAGCGTTTCCAAAGGACGAAAATTTGGAAACCTGAGAGTCATCGGCTCCTTTTTTTCGGAAGATTAGCTTTGATGAACGATACTCATGTGCAGACTAGTGCTACCCGACCTTCGGATATGAGCACTCAAGTGCAGACTAGTGCTACACGACCTTCGGATATGAGCACTCAAGTGCTGAGTAGTGCTACCCGACCCTCGGATAT